>JAQWSU010000059.1 GCA_029243025.1 Pirellulaceae bacterium
ATCTTGCTGCGTTTATTCAGGCATCACGGATTGAAAGGAATAGATTTCGGCTTGTCGCAAGAAGAAACGCAATCGGATTGTTTTTCCGATGAGTGAATCAAGCTCTTGAGGTTGATCGGACCAACTCGGGATGCCAGCGGGAAAGTCACCGGCTAGGACATCGCTTGCGGCATTTTCGTAGCCAGGGATTTCATCTCCGTCTTCATCGAGAATAGCGACGCGGAGATACGCTTGATTCGTGCGACTTCCGCCAAGTTCCTGGCCGTTTACTACCAACTGTCCCCCTGGCCAGCGAAAAGATTTGGTGGTGATGACACCTTCTCGCCACGTTGACCTCAGGGATGCGAAACCGTCAGGACGTAGAAGCGCCAATCCTAATTGAAATCTTCCCTTGAGGAATCGAGATCCATGAAAGGCGGGACCACCATAGTAATAAAAGTAAAGCGCTCCATCATGAAGGAGTGGAGGGCTCAGTTGAGGTTGTACACCAGCCGCATCCCAGACCCCTTGTTGTCGTCCAGCAGGAAAACTGCCTCGAATGAATGGGCGTCGCGGTCGGACGCGATGCCAGTCCTGCGTGTTGCGGCTTGTGACCAGTTGTACCTCCGCAGAAGGCGGTTCCTCCACGCGATAAATCATCAAGGTCCCAATGTAGAGGCTTTCGTAGCGAAACGCGCTCATGTGGTAGAACTCGACTTCGGGAGGATCCTCGAGATCTGGGCGCAGCGTCACGGTCGGCTTGCCGGAGATTTTTTTGCCATCGGCGCTGAGACGGGTCTGGAAAACTTCCCGCTGATGGATTCGACCGGGGTAAATTAATGGGTAGTCTGCTGAAAGTGAGGGTCGACCAAATAACAAATACGGGAATTCGGGATTGCTTCGGTCTAACATTGCCGTCATGCGGTCGTGCATCTTCGCGTAGACCTCGTCCTTGGCTGTCGTCTTCCATGCCCAGTGAATGCCATCGAGCGATGTTGCCAACCGAACATAATAATGGCAAGGCGCCTTGATGGAGTGATGGATCAGCAGCTTCCAAGGCGCTTTCTCGTCCTCCGGTTCATAGATAATGCTGGGAGCTGCGATACAGCCTTGATCCAAATGGAGAACAATGTTGTTGGGGCCATTGGTCAGATCCGCATAGTGTTCCAGCTTCGGACGTTGCCAATGAATCCCGTCTTTGCTACTTGCTGTGCAAATCGGATAAAAGATTTTGGGCATGTCCGGTACACCGCCGTTGACGACACCCACATAGAAGACTCGAAATAAACCACTTTTTTCGTCGCGAAAAACACCGCTTAGATAGTTCATGGTGGTGCCTTCCCAGGGTTCCTCCGGGGAGAGCAGCGGGTTAGCGGGGTGACGGATCGGCTGATGCATGACTCTTTCCACCAGAGTCGATGATTCGATGACACCATCGTCGAGAAAGAGTTGAGCTTCGCGAACGTCGATTTTGTCAGCAACCACGCTGTCGATCGCACCGTTACAGATGATTTGCAGCCCGATCCAAACGCCGATCAAAGTGGATTGTCGGGATTTGTTCATTCCGTTTTTTCCTGTCAACGGAGTTGCCATTTTGTATTTGATGCTCCCCAAGACCGAATGGAGAGGGTGAATGCTAGGTCGATCGTTCAGGAATGAGTTTCTTGCATAAACCTGTCTGCATTATCCTGCTCGGATGGTCTATCCTACCAGCCTCTCGGGGTGGATCAATTGTTTTCTTGAGTTACGCAGCCCTCAAGTTTTTGATAGCCCTCTTTCGGCTAATGCTATCTTTTAATGGCGATTGAGCCATCTGCTTTAAGTGAGCAGATTCAAAAGATGAAGTTTTGGCTCGGATGCGTCGAGTGCGCGGGACTCAACTCAGGGAACTCCACCGACTCTGAGTGAGCTCGAGAGATTTGCTCAGATCGTTGGTGGGCAGCATTTGGATCTGTTGCGGTAGCTTGTCCTTCATTTCAGGCGACGAATCCCTAGACGGATCACTGCAGGTTATGTAGGACTCGCAATGCCAAGCGACGAGTTGTGAATGGTTCGCAAGGAGGCGGATTTGCTTCAGATGCTTCAGGAGTTCGCTGGCGGTTTCTTCCTCGGAAAAAAGTTCGCCTGAATGTTGACAACAGATCAGGAGATCGTCTTTTTGGCGATTCGGTTGCTGCCTGTCATGTTTGGCCTTGATGAGATCACCACTGCCTCGGCACCATTCGATGACTTTTTTGGATCGCTTTCTTGTGAGATTGGATCGTTTGATTGCGTAGGGGGTTACGTCTTGGATCCTACGGAGCGAACTTTCAGCTGACTTGAAAATGTCGATATAGTCGAATGGACGCTGCTTATGGTCTTTGATTCTCAGCACCGTGTGAGTTGTGGAGTATCGTGGGCGATCCTGTAAGAGAGATTTCTCATTTTGCAGGACCCGGAAGCTAACGTTCTGCCCCGTCACTACCTCTATTGCCCGATAGCAGTTCTTGTCGGTGTGGACGGTTACCTCCGTCTCATCTTCACCAACGACGACCCGGTCGACAGTGACCCCCGTGATAACTTCAATTGAGCTCTTCTCGATCTTTGCAAGGATGGCGGATACGATTGCATGAGCTCCGCCTCGGGGGTAGAGTCGGGATTCTTTTAGAAAGAATTCCGAAAATGCCGTGGGCAAATATCGTAAATTGAGTATCGCGATGCTGTGTATCAACCACCAAAGATCGTGTTGTACCAAGCGATCTCCGATCAGCCAATTCATTAGTTCGCGTTGTACTCTCGCCATCATGCTTGGCGTGGATTGCTCTTCTTTCCGTAACGGCGATCCGGTGTACCATAAGTAATCGTAACGCTGTCGATCGCAGGGGAGATTAAGCTCTTCGGTCAAAAAACGGAAGGTAGATGCTCGGCGATCGATGTAGTGGCAGCCCACATCGATATGGCCCAGTCCCCAAAGGTTTCGCCCGTACCAGGCCCCGCCCAGCTGATCCTTCGATTCCAGGATCGTTACGCGCCGCCCCTGTTCGGAGAGAAAAAGTGCTTGGAGCAAGACCGCCGGACTCGAGCCGATCACGATGGTCCTATGAACCTGATCCTCACGGCGTGAATATGCCTCTTGTTTGGGGATCTCTGTTGGGTTCATGGAAGCCGTTTTACCGTGATTGACAATATTTTACCAAATGTACTTCAGTAAAGCATCAAGTGAATGATCAAAGTCGCTTTGATCCCAGGTTTCCTTGAATTCGAATAGACTGGTTCATCGATGTAAATCGCTTTAATCATTGGAATGAAATTTTCAATTGTGTTCGGCTAATTAAGGCACCATTCGTTTGCACCATTCGTTTGCGTGAGTCATTTGCGTGAGTCGTAATTCAGTAACTCGGTAGGATCATCCATTGCCTCCGACTAGTCGGCAGATTGGTTGTTTCAAAAAGTGGTGTTGGATCTCAAGGCCGTCACGGCGATCGATGTGCGGATATCATCGGGGGCGTTGAATTCTTACCCAACGGTTTCGACGGAATCGACCCTCCGCAGCGTTTCACCAGCGTTGCTGATTTTTTTGCCGTCCGGAACCCCATTGGCACAAGAGTGGGCGCAACGCCTGTCACCAGAGATTCAGAATAGAATGATGGGGCGGGGGTCGCTCGCCAGCATGTCTGTTACGAGTAGGGAGTGAGCTGCTATGGCAGCAAGTGTTCGCGTGATGCGGTGATTAGACGTTGTGGCTTTTCATGGTTTGGCCTGGCTGCAAGATTTGTTAAGAGTGCCTATTTTTTGTCGACATTCGCTTTGATTTGCGAATCACTCACTGACGGCGAAGGGCAACCGTCTGGGGGAACTTCGACGTTGGCGGTCCAGAGTATCGCGTTTAGCACAACCTTGCGAAAATTTTCATCCTGCCAACTGACGTGATTGTGGGCTCCGGTAAAACCAAAACCACGCCCGCCCTCAGGACGTTGGTAGGCCCACGCAACGTGTTGTTTCTCACCCGAACCGACCGCTTTGCGAACCGTTGGATTACCACTGCGTGCGCCATCGGGTCGGCGCAGCGTTTCCGCGGGGGGAAGGTCGGATAGAATGGGCGTTACGCCCTGTAGATCTTTCACGAAACGCATGTGGTAGTACCACTCATCGTTGATGTGGAACGGTTGGACTCCGTTGGCGATCGGATGATCTGGGAAATCTTTGAAGTTCGGTGTCCAATGCGGATTGACTGACCAGTCGAGGTCGCAAAAGCCGCCCATCCACTCCAGGAACTTTTCACCCGGCTTTCCTTTTTCGGCCTCCGTCGCCCAGTGAATCATGACAACGCCTGTGCCTGATTGCATCAGTTTGTCGAATTCCTCAAGGTGAGGGTTCAGGACATGTCCTTTGTGCCCGGTACAGAAAATTACGACGGTTGCTGCATCTTGAAGAATCGACTTGTCTTCGGGATATCCAGGGTGCGGCACAAGCACGGGTTCGATGTTGAGACCCGAACGATCTAATGCGTCCGCCAGAATCATGTTGCCGGCCCGATGCTCATGTTGCATCGCTCCATGGCTGGGCGGGCCAGAGAGAAAGACGACCTTCGCTTTCTCTTCTGCCAACGCGGCACTTACCAAACAGAACAGAAAAGCGAGTAGTCTGAATTGAATTTTCAATGCCATTTGCGTGAACCCTTGGCTTGGAGATGAAAGGTGCAGGTAGCTTTGGGGTGGGGATGGGGTGATTTTTGATCGAAGCGGGCCCTGTTGGGCGACCGCATTTTACCATAAACGTCACCAATCACCTTTCGGGCTTCAAAAAGACAATCTGAATTGCCAGCCAGGTGACAGTCATGGCTTCCAGGTGAATCGTCCCCAATTTTTTTGGGGAGGCACGATTGGCATTTCCTTTTCTCCGGATTCGATTTCGATCATGATTTTGGGGCCGCCTCTGTCTCGGTCCGGAAAAGCCCGAGTCACGAATCCATCGGGAGACCAAGTGGGATCGTCTCCGCGGCCTACTTTACGCCTGTTTTTTCCATCGCTGCTGACCACCCAAACGTGAAACGTTGCTGAGATCATCCGATCTCGCTCTGGATTTGCGACTCCGGTGAATTTGCTGAGGTGGACCATCTCGACACCTTCCCAATGTGCAATCCATTTACCGTTCGGTGACCAAGCTGGAACTTTTTGTTCGATGGGTGCCTTGATCGCCTGGTGATACTCTGTTTCCGGAGGGGAAATTGGTCGGGCGTGACTTCCATCCAGATCGCTGATCCAAATACGCATCTCACCGTTGCGGTTGGAGACAAAGGCGATCTGATCTCCCTGGGGAGAAACGACTGGCATCGAGTTGCTGAATTTAAGTTGCTCCGGATCGGTGAACAGTCTTCGCGATTCACCCGTTTCCGTATTCATGAGGTGGATCTGGCTATTGTGTGAAGGGTCTTGGCGATCTTGGCTCGGTTGGTTCTTCATCCAGACGATGTGTTTCGAGTCAGGCAACCAAGAAGGCAGTAGATTTCTCCCCGGTTTTGTGAGCGCTCGAGGATTCTTTCCAAGGAGATCGCTGAGCCAAAGAGTGAGCCCTTTGTTGTTCTGTTGTACGTACGCGATCTTTTTGCCGTCAGGAGAACAGGCAGGCATCATGCAGTCATGTTTGCCATCTGTAATTTTGTGTCTGGAAGAGCCGTCTTCCTTCATGCGAAAGAGTTGTAGTTTGTTATTTTCATCAGCGTGACTCACGATGATTTCATGCAGGTTTGTTTTTGAGGTAGGCTCCGCGGTCTTTGCGTTTCCAGTTAATGTGAGCGATGCCAGGCTACTCATGAGCAAGAGAGCCCATCTTGTGGTTTTCACGGTTGCAACTCCTTGCGGTCGAAATTGTTGTTGCATTGGTAATCCGCTCTTTTAGTGTCGTAGCTTTGCATTGACCTTTTTAGCGAGGCGTGCAGCTTGGATCACTCGCAGCTTGTGCGTTCCCATTGCAATCTTCTCGTGCTCGTCCCGTGCCTCGAGTTGAAAGGAGATCAGTGGACCGTCGCTGTAGATCACTCGTGCGCGACAAACGACCTCTGCTCCCAGCGGCGTCGCGGCCGTGTGTTCGACATTGACAACCACACCGACAGTGCTCTCGCCCGGCTCCAGCAAGGGTAGCACAGCGCTGCGCGCCGCATGCTCCAGAAACCAGATCAGCCAAGGCGTGGATAGGATTTGGGGCATCCCGTCATAAGCAAAGTCGATCGAGTGCTGTTCGCTCACGACGAATTGCTCTTCGCCGATCATGCCGACTTTCACGGTGTCTTTCATCGGAAATCTTCCTCACTGTTAATACTGATAACTTCTGATCGGTATGTCGTGGGCTGGGGCGATTTGCGGACCATTTACCGACGGGGCCGATCAACTCGAAGGCGGCCCACCTGCTAAAAAAATCACCGTTGTGATGTCAACGATCGACGCGCCGTCGTTCACTGGGGCAAGGGGCGTACTCAAGGCGCATCGATTTGTTGGATTTCATCCTTCGAATCTAGATTCACGCAACTCTCGCGGTGGAATCCACTCTCATTTTGGGTCCGCCGAGCAAACGTCGCCGCACTCGCCTGCTTTTTCTTCTTCGAGCATCCCGAATGCGACACGCGCTGTTGCTGCTGTCACACCGCTGTTCACTGCTGAAGTGACTGCGACCAGGGCGTTGAGCTCGTCAGCGCTGATTCCGATGCTTTGAGCCTTTTCAATCCGATTGCGTGTGCAAACTTGGCAACCGCGGGTCATCGTCACGGCCAAACCGATCAGGTGCTTCTCTCGTTCAGTCAGCTGCTCCGTGCTGTGCGTTTGTTTGATGTGATCAACGATCAAACTGTCGTCGTAAGCCATGTTGGGTTTCCTTTTGAAATTTGTAGTGAATCACATAATTGACCCGTGAACTAACAATCGATTCCAGACCGTTTCCGAATGGTCAGCGATTTACCGCCAACCTGGTAGCTGTCTCTCTGTTCTGCGTGGAGTGTCCGTAATTGCATCTCCGTAGAGTGAGGTTTTCGCGGTCGATTCATTTTTTCTTTGCGTCTTTACTCAACAGGCTGTCGGCTTGGTGCGCGTTGTACTCAGTAAGTTGTCAGGATGGTCTCACTAGGGTCTGTGAGCGGTCGGCCGTTTTCAAAGGATTCCGTCGCTTTTTGATTTCAGGTTCTTTAAATAATCGCTTCGCATCTTCCTTGAGGCGATGCACTTGTCGCTCGACGAGTTTCAAATCGCGATGAGTTCGACCCGGCATGATCGGGCCTTCGATCACGCTGACGGGATAGTGAGTCATCTCGTTCGTGTCTTGATCGCCATGAAACGGCTGACCAAAACGGCCAGTCGATGTGCGTGTAGAAGACCGTTGCGATCATAGGATTTCGACTTTTCGCAGGATCTCTGCCACCTGCTCGCGTTCCGGTGAAAGAAAGCGATGGAAGGGATCGGCAGGTAGGTCACTGCAAATGCCCAGTAGCGAAAGTGCCGACTTGGTTGCCTTGATGTGCCGGGAAGCGTACTTGCCAACTTGGTAAATCGCCTGCAATGCATCGATTCGCCTGCCTGCTGCAGAGACGACTGCGTCGTCACCACTGACTAAACCTCGATGGAAATCGACAAATATCTGGGGGGCGAAGTTTGCTCCACCGTTGACGCCACCGTCGCCGCCCAGCGCGTGTGCCTCGGCAAGCAATGCTTCGGGGCCAAGCAAGAACGTCCAATCCGGTCGCTGGGTTTTTAGCTTGCAGAGTTCCGCGAAATAGTTCATATCGCCGCTGCTGTCCTTGACTCCCACGATCGAATCAATTGCCGACAGCGTTCGAAGTGTCTCGATATCAAACCAAACCTTCGTCAGACCTGGCATGTTGTATAGCATCATGGGCAGCGGAATTAGCGGAGCAATGTTCTGAACATAAGCCGTTAATTCCGTCTGGCCGGCTGGGAAGTAATACGGCGTAGTCAGCACCGCGGCGTCGGCTCCACAGTCGGCCGCATAATGTGCCAACTCGACTGACTCAACGAACGCTGTGTCAGTCACACCGACAAGTACCGGAACGCGTCCGGCAACAATCCGCAGCGTCTCCGCGATCATTTCACGCCGCAGCCGATAACTCAGGCTCGGTGCTTCCCCGGTCGTGCCAAGAATAAACACGCCCGACACACCGCCGCTTATGACATGGTCCAGCAGTCGGCCCAGTCCTTCGATATCCAGGGCATCGCGAGCGGAAAGCGGCGTAACGAGTGGTGGAACGATCCCCTGCAGTTGTAACTGTTCTTGGCTCACTGAATCACCTTTGGGTCGAGAATCACATGCTTGACACTTTTGCGTTGCCAGGTGTAGGTGATGTGGACTTTGCCATCGCTTGACTGAATTACCGCTGGATAGGAGAACTCGCCCTTTTCTTTTTCAAGAGTTAGGACGGGTTTCCAGGTTTTTCCATCTTCCGATATAGCCACGTTGATCATATTACGACCGGAGGGAAACGATCCTTTTCTTTGCGTGTGGTTGTAGACCAATAACTGTCGACCATCTGCCAGTGTGATGGCATCAGTTCCCGAATTAGGGTTGGGCAAGCTGGTGGCAGAGAGTGGCGTCCAAGATTTACCATTGTCTTTTGACCAACTCTGTGCGACCACCCCTTCCTTGGTGCGGCAAAGAACTTGCAATTGCCCATCGGGATAGGTGAGGATGCTGGGTTGGATGGCGTTGAAATCGCCTTCCAGGGGGCCGATCACTTCCCAGGTTTTGCCGAGGTCGGGAGTTACTTCAAAGTGAACTTTCCAACCCTCGTTCTCAGTACTGGTTGGACAAAGGATCTTGCCATCGGCCATTTGGATCGGCTTGTTCTTGACAGGACCGAGGAGGTTTCGATTCGCCTGAGGTAAGGCTTTGTCGGTACCGAGTCGCCGTGATTTCGACCATGTCTTGCCGTCGTCGTTGGATGTGATCAACGCACCCCACCAGTCGCGCGGATTGAGTCCCACCTTGTAAAATAACATCAGCGGTCCGTTGGCAGGTTGAAACAATACGGGATTCCAGCAAGCGTACTCCTGATCTTCATTCTCGGATCCGTCGACGAGTTCTACGGGCTTTGTCCACTTCCCATCAACGTGTCGTGATAACCAGATTCCCACATCGGGATTTTTCTCATGGGCTCCACCAAACCAAGCGGCCACCAATCCACTTTTCGTCTCGACAATTGTCGATGCATGACACTCGGGCGTCGGAGCACCAGCCAGGTCGTAAATCAGTGCTGCTGACAGGACGGATCCGTCGCCCGATTTGGCAACTTCAGGAAGATTTGCATCCTTTGCGTGTGCGGCCAAACTGGCGAGCATCACGAAAAACAATACCAGGGTTTCACGTTTCATTTTCATTGTCTGACGTCCAAGAATGATTTCAGTTTTGAAGGGGGGTTATTTCGCGGGGGTCCACAGGGGCCCGCCATTATACAATTTTCCGATCGGGTATCGCTGGCTCGGGGTGGCAGCGCTGTGCATTATTTTTGCGATGCGCCGAACAACGTCTGGATTTTTCGTCGCGACGTCATGGGACTCGGAGAGATCCGTCGCGATGTCGTAGAGTTGAATGCGGCCGTCTGTTCCAAGGCGAATCCCTTTCCAGTCTTTCCAGCGAACGGCCTGATCGTAACGCCGTCGGCAGTGGCCATAGTCCCAGTAAAGAAACTCTCGTGTTGAATCAATTTTGCCACCTCGCAGCGCTTTTACTACGGAAATACCGTCAATGCCCTGAGGAGACTTCACGCCTGCCAGTTCTGTAAAGGTTGGCAGCATATCTTGAAACGCAATCACTTCGTCACTTGTTTTATGAGTCGGAATTGAGCCGGTCCAGCGAGCGATGAAGGGCACACGGATGCCGCCTTCGGTCAATCGTCGTTTGAAACCGCGAAGTGGTCCGCTCGTATTAAAGCGTTTGGAGACGGTGGCGTGGCCCCCGTTATCGCTGGTGAAGATGACTAGCGTGTTTTCGGCAAGCTTTATTTCATCAACAAGATCCAAGATTCGTCCAACATCGACGTCCAGCCTGTGGACCATCGCGGCATACTTCTTTGATTGTTCACTCCATGCTTTCTTCGAGTAGGGAGCTGTTGACGGAATTGTCAGACGGTCTGGATCTTCCTGCGCTGCTGAGAAATGAGGCAGCGTCCACGCCACATACAGGAAGAAAGGCTTGTCCTTAGATTCTCGGATGAACTCGAGCGCCCGATGGGTCAGCAAGTCGTGACTGTAATGGGTTCGAGACGCGGCATTGCCAGCGAATTCAACTCGACCTTCGTCATCATCGAGATATTCTGTGAAGTAATAATGAGCATGATCCTGATTAAGGTAGCCCAGCCAGGTATCAAAGCCTTGATTCGTCGCCCGTCCCACTGTCCCGGCATCTCCCAACGACCATTTGCCAACCCCACCGCACCGATAACCAGCTTGCTTGAGCAGTTCGGCGATCGTGATATCGCTTTCTTGCAGGTAAGTCGAATAGTGAGGCACATTATCGCGGGCCGGCGTGTGTCCATTGTGGAGTCCAGTCATCAACACGCTTCGAGACGCTGTGCAAACCGGACCACCGGCATACGCCTGGGTGAACCGGATTCCTTCGGCGGCCAACTGATCGATTCGCGGTGTCGAAATCAGTTGCTGTCCATAACAGCCCAGGTCGCCATAACCCAGATCATCCGCCATGATGAAAATGATATTCGGTCGATCAACGCTTTCAACGGGCTTTCCTTTTTTCTGCTCGGGCCCGTCGAGCAACCGCGACTGCAATGGTTTCGATGATTGACTGAGCACGGTGTCAAGTTGTGCTCCCAGTTTGGCAACGATAGCCTGTTGATCCCGATGTTCGGCCAGATTCACGGTTTCCCGCGGATCGTTGTCGTGGTCGTAGAGTTCACGTGCTTGGATCTCGCCGGACTGAAAGTCCTGCCACTGCGTGTATCGGTAACGTTGCGTACGAATCGAATACCCCATGACCTTGGGCGGTTTTCCACGCGGATAATTGGGGCGTGGCGTCTGGGTCAGTGCGAACTCTCTGAGGTCACTGTCGGGATGATCTAATAATGGAGCCAGCGAAACTCCCTCCAATTCCGGCTGTCCATCCAATTCACAAAGATCCGTGAGCGTTGGATAGAGATCGAGTAACTCGACGAGCGCTTCGGTTCGCTGGCCCGACTCGTGCTTCGGCGTTCGAATGATCAGCGGGACACGCGCATCGAGTTCAAACACGGTTGTCTTGCGAGTCAAGCCGTGCTCGCCAAGATGCAATCCGTGATCGGACCAAAAAACGACGATCGTATCATTGCTAAGTCCAAGCGCATTGAGTTCGTTCAGCACTCGCCCGACTTGTGTATCAAGATAGCTGATGGCAGCAAGGTGGCCGTGGTGCATTTCCCGCAATTCTGCCGAGTTCGCTCCGCCGTGATAACGCGCACTCGTGATCGCAATATCGGGCACGTCCGTTGGCGGCGCAATATGCTGCGGAACTGGGATCGTTTCGCGGTCGTAGAGGTCCCAGTACTTCTTCGGGGCGTTGAACGGCGTATGCGGTTTCCAGAAGCCAACGGCCAGGAAAAATGGTTTGTCGGCTTTACCAATCGCCCGGAGCGTATCAATCGCCGTTTCCGCGACGCGGCCGTCGAAGTACGCATTGTCGGGTACGTTGCGACATTCAGTTCCACCCTTACCTGAAGCCAAATTCGGTGGGAGTTTTCCTGCGACCTGCGGTTGATCGTTGCTGTGGCTGTTGTAGTGCAGGGTGGCGGGCACGCTCCATGAGATCGCGTCACCTTTATATTGATCCTGCCGCCAGTTATGGAAAATCTTGCCTACGCATTGCGTGTGGTAACCACTGTTCTTGAAGAATTGCGGGAGCGTGATGATATTGGGCTTACGTTGCCGGAAGTGCGTCGGCAGATCCCAAACCTTGAGCGTGTCAGGACGCATTCCCGTCAACAAGGAGGCTCGCGATGGATTGCAGACCGTCTGCTGACAATAGGCTCGTTCAAACAGGGTGCCCTGAGCGGCCAGTTGGTCAATGTTCGGGGATTTTACATGCTCGTTGCCGTAGCAGCCGAGTTCACTCCGTAAGTCATCGACGGCGATGAATAGGACATTCGGTTGCGCTGCCCGGCCGTCGAGACCGCAGGTTGCAATCATCAAGCAGCTGGTGATGGTCGCCAGAAAACGTTGCATGGGGTTCCTCTAAAACTGAGTAAGTCTATAGACTTTACTCGATCGAGTTCTGGGTACAAGCGGTTTGTACTGTTGAACTGGGACTCGAGTAGGCTCTGGATGCATTCGTCTATTTCTTGCGGATGGTGAAAATCATCGTCATCCTAGCAGAGATACACCCCGTCGCTTGTTGCTTGCGGCAATATGGCTGATGGCGAGTTGAGTTGAATGGAGGATTCGTTGTGAGAAATCGTTCTTTTCGGAGCTGAAACATTGGAACGCTCGCACTGAGTTCAGCGTTGAGATTTGACGGTCACTGTTCCAGTCTCGGAATCTGATATGCCAGTTTCACCTTGTCCTGGTGGTTAAGCTTGGCCCGAACGATGATGGGCACGCCAGGGCCATTGATTCTGCTCTAATCTTGAGTCGATTGCTGCGGCAATCGAGGCTGACATTTCGGCCGATGAATGAGGTGTCGCCGCCACGTTCACTTGCGACACGAACGTACCAGCCTGAAAAACAGTGACGAGGTCTTCGGTCGTAAAGTCGCCATCGCAGTTCCAGTCTCCCTCAGACCATTTGGCGTTGTTTGCAATATTGTCTTCAAATTTTCCCGATTGGAAGACACGGATCAGGTCGTCCGAGTCAAACTGTCCATCTAGATTTACATCGCCCAGACTCGTCTCAAAAGTTTCCTTGATGACCGCTCTCACGTCAGAATCATTCACCATTCCATCCTGGTTGAAATCAAGCCGGCTATTTGATGAAGCGAGTTGTGCGCAGATCAAATCAACGTCATCGATGTTAAGTGAACCGTCGTTTTGAAGATCGGCACGGTCTTCTTGACCGGGAGTCCCATGGGTTCCAAGGCTGAGGGTCCAAGCATCCCTTGGATTTTCCGGAGCAGAGTCATCACTCACGTTTCGCAGCGTGAGTGACGGGCCGTCGCCATCTGTTGCGGCGTGCCAGTCATCCGCATAGGTCAATTCTTGAATGACTGTTCCCACGGAATCGACAAGCCGAATCGTTTCGCCGCCGTTGCTAAGTTTCCCACCCTCCGGTCCATACTCGCCCAGGACAGTTGCTTCCATGCCGTAGCGATGTCGAAACGCTCCTTCGTGCCGCGCGATAATGACGCGTTCACCCGCTTGCACGCTGGTCTCGGGAAATGAAAACGAAATTCCAGCGTCGAACGAAAGCCCCGACAAATCGACGGCAACGTCCGCAATATTCATCAGTTCAATGTACTCGTAGTCACTCTCTTCGATTTTGACACCGTCGACAATTAGCTCTTCATCCGTGGCGTTTGGGTGGTACATTAATTCGCTAATGCGTAGCGGATTTTTGGCGGTGGTAAATGTTGCCTCTGTTAACGCACTCCAGATGCCACCGGCGAACGATCGGGCTTTGACAGTCGTTGGTGAATTGATTTTGATAGGTGAAGAGTATTGATTGGTTCCTGGTCGCACGCCGGATTCCAATACCCCGGGTTCCAGAATGCTCTGTCGCGGGTCCGATCCATCAAGTGTGAAATAGATCTCGCCCGGTCCAACCATTTGAAGATCGAAGTCTGATTCAATCGGACCGCCATGTTGGCTGAAGACCGGCGCTTCGGTGGTCGGATAAAGATCGCGATCAATCAATTGAGCCAGTACATTGGCTGATCGTTGCGGAAAGTAGTTGGCGTACGCGTCGTCGAGCAAGGCTTGCCAATCCGCGATCGTCAGCGCGGCTTGTGTTCTGCGCGTATCACCCCAGCGAGCGGATTCCGCCACCAGTGGCAGCGCAATCCGTTCGGCAAGTTGTCGATAGCGAGCTGCCGGGACATTGCGTTCTGGGTGTGCTTCATCCACCTGTGGATTGTTGGGGTCGACATACAACAAGCCGCCGCTGAAAAAGTGACGATGCACTCGATCAGCGAACATCAGACGAAACTCATCATTGCGCCGAAGGGGTGAAATGAGGCTTGCCACACCACCAGTCGTCTTCAGCATATTGACGCCAACGTGGGCGCCTTCTTCGTCATTGAGAGATCTCTCCGCATCCCAAGAGTAAAATTTAAACCCAGTGCTCTCGGGGCCCCGTTCACGGGCGACGTAGAAGTTCTTGCCGGGCCAGTCCGTATTCCCGATGTAGTAATTCAGAATCATATAGTCGATGTAGTTGTCGATATCCAAGAGCGTTTCAAGCTCCGGGTCGTTTGTGCCATCCGGTTTTCGACCAAGCAGTTTTAGAAATGCGGCATTGCTCTGTGTTTGATTCGATTTGCCAGCATCCCGTGCAAGTTGCCTCAGTTGTCGCCAGGCGTCGTCGGTACCATCCACCGGATCGCCCGAGTTGAGTGCGTCCCAATTCGATTCATCGCCACCGAAATACGATTCCGAAAAAGAGGCATCGGGACGTTCCGATGGATTGTACATTCCCCAGTAGAGACCGTTGATGTACAGATGAACGTAAGTACCATGCGAGCTAGGATGTCCCATCAATCGTTGCGTATCGCGAGTCCATTGGTCGCGGACATAGTGGGTCGATTCTGGAGTCCAGACCCAACTGTCATTGAATCCGGCGCGTAGCACAAGCGTATCAAAATCAGTTGCGGCACTTTCGCCAAACAGCGGATAGCGAAGTCTTGTTGGACCGTACGTGCCACGGAATTCCAAACGTAGTGAGTGTTTTTTCCCTGCGCGGCGAGAGAAGCCGCCGAGGATTCGGATTCCCGCGTCGACCTGAAAACCTTCGCTGCCATCCGGCAAAATCAATTCCACCGACGTGGACCGTTCCCATTCTCGTCCGGAGCTCTCGCTGTTTGCATAGATTCCAATCTCTGCGTCGAAGAGGTCTTCATTGGACATGACGATCGACATACTCGGGATCGATTCAAGCGAATCTACAAATTGATTCGAATAAAGACCATCGAATTGATCGTTTGGCCCGACTACGTTTGGATCAATTCCGTAGTCCGGGGTTCGGTCTCCCCATGCTTCAGGAAATCCAGCATCGATAGTCGCTTGCGCCGTTTGTGATGCGATATCGTCGACAAAAATGTAGGTGTGAGTTTCGATGTTCGCTGGCAAGAAGTCATCCTTGAAAGCCCCAACTCGAAGAGCGGTCGTTCGCTCAATCCGTAACGCAACCTGGGCGAGTTCGTCCGGATTGTTCACGGACACCAGGGTACCGTTGTCGATTGCAGGTTGACTTCCGTCGGTGGTGTAAACGATCGTTGCGCCGGGCAATTCCGTCGACAGTGTCAGATCAAAGGGGGAATCATACAACCCGCGCGGAACGTCAACGTCAACATTCGGAATGAATTCTGAATAAGTGGTCGTTCCATTGGGGCCGCCTGGTGTCGGTCGCGCCAAGTAACCTCGTTCTGTCGAGGTCACGGTTCCCGGTTGCAGAGCCGTGAGCCGAGGCACCATCAGGAAGTCATCGCTCGCAATATTTGTGTTCATGGCGTGAATCGCCAGTACGTTGGAGCCAGTACGAAGCAAAGAAGCGAAGTGAGATACGTCGAAGTCTTCGAACAAGACTGCGGCAGTGTCGCGATTTGTCCCGTCGGAATCAGAATCCCAAGCAGGATTATCTGGGGCGTTGGTGCTCGCGATTTTGGTGCCGTTGAGATAAGCGATGAATCCGTCGTCGTACCGCATACTCAACACCAGCGAGAATACGGCGCTTGCCGACGGAGATTCAAACGGAACACGTACGTAGGCGGTTGCGCTATCGGCCATTGCGTCCTGCAGATCGGTTCCGATGAACTCCTCGAAACCGGTTCGCTTGTCGAAGCCGATGTTGCTGGTTCCGTCGGGCCACGATGAGTCGTCAAAGTCCACTGCCGTCCACGAGGTTTCAATCTGATCACCACCGTTTTCGGGGCTAGGTATGATCCAGCGGGCGGGTGAGCCTGATGCAACAAGCGTATGAGTGTCTGTGTTCTGACGAATGCCAAATGCGACGTCAACTTTTTGATTGCCAAATGTTCCGACGTTGTCGATGACGGTCTGCCCATCTTTCTGGACAAGAAGGAGTGATTCACCGTCTGCATCAAGTTGAAAGTTTGTGTGCAGTGGCTGTTCAGCGGTTGCTCGATCCTTGCCCGACGCATGGACCAGAAGATAACGACCCGCGTCAAGGCTCGTTTTCGGAAAGGCCCATTTGTTTTTCGTCTCGGGATTGTCCGTCAGGTACCAGCCGGTTAGATCGGTGGTTGAATTTCCGGCGTTGTAGAGCTCAATCCAATCGGTTCGATCTCGGTCTTCGTCATTAAGGCCCTTGCTATTATCCGCCACGAATTCTGAAATAACGATGCTCGCATCGAGTACAATTCGCGGTTCAAGCTGTTCGACCCCGTCAAGAACGTTGCGACGTAGGACGGTCTGATTCAAGTTTTGACGGACGTTAAACCAATGACGCGGCATCTTTCACTCCCGTAAAATGCCAGGTAGGAAGCCATTGATTCTACCAGGGACCCACATGGTCTGCATGCAGTATTTTCGGAATGACGAGCCGATCGGTGCTTGGCTGGCGAGATTAGCCAGTGGTTGTGTGTCGTTGTATTTTCTGGAGCTCCCAACTTCTTAATCGCCTCCTCGAACGCCGTTTGATTCACTTGCGATGCGTTGTTCCGCTCTGGCTGTGCATCCTCGATTTCGGCCGTGCCTGCCGATTTGGTCCGGTCGCGCCGACGTGCGCCAAATCAGCCAATCCAAATATCTCATTTGAATAACGGATTTTGAAATGTGCTCATACTGAACGAGCGCATCTTGGGGAATACATCCGGTGGAAAAATGCTCGAAATTCTAGGTCTCACCGCTTATACTTCCGTGCACGGGTGCAGGCATGCAGTGCACGGGTGCCGGCAGCCATTGGACCTTTCGAGACTCATTCGGCAGCACAAAGGAATCGCCCGAAATGTTGTTTTCATTCATCCCGACGATGATCGTGGCGATGGTCGTCGTCGGCCAGACGCCGACGGACAGCGACAAGCACTTTCGCGTTCCGCCGGGCGAACGACAGCTTTTTCTCGATGATGTGGGTGTCTCAGAAATCCACAATCTCAAACGTACAATGCATCCGCCAACCAAGCAGGGAGCGGTGATCCCCCCGGATCGTCCCTGGGAGACGACGCTGCAGACCCGCTGTGCTCCGGCCTGGGATCCGAGTGCCAAACGATTCAAGCTTTGGATGATCACTTCCATGAATATTCCCATGGGGGGGATGACCTATGCGGAAAGCAAGGACGGACTGCATTGGACGAAGCCCAACCTTCGCCAAAAGATGATCAACGGCAACCTAGATAACAATCTGGTCACGGTTGACCCAAAACTTGACTGGCCAGCAAATGCGATTGAAAACGTTGTCTACGATGCCACAGATCCGGACCCTTCCCGGCGATTCAAGGGGTTGGCGCATGCATTCGGTCGTGAACCCATCGTCAGTCCCGATGGCATTCATTGGAAACGCCTCGACGTGCCAGCAATTGCTAGTCAGGACGAATCGAACTTGTCGTTTGATGAGCGGGAACATCTATTTATTCTGACGGTCAAACAGGGCGGTCCCTACGGCCGATCCGTATACCTTTCCACGAGTAAGGACTTTGAGCAGTGGACAAAACCGCGACTGATTTTTCATGCCGATAAGTTGGACCAGAAGCTCGGTCAGAAACATATTAAGGCACGTCGGGCTGATCCGAGTCTGCAACTTCAAAGGGCCTTGTGGGATATTCGCGACACGTACAAGGGCCATACGGCAGAGCCCAAAGTGGATGTCTACAACATGGGATTGTTCCGTTATGAAGGCCTCTATATCGGCATGCCCTCCATGTTCCACTCCAACGACAACCGCTGGAACAAAGACGGCTTCCACCTCATCCAACTCGTGTGCAGTCGAGATCTCAAAACGTTCAAGCGACTTGGCGACCGCAAGACGTTTATTGGACCCTCGCCAATGGGCGAAAATGTCTACGATCTCACGCAACTCATTGGACCTAGCTCACCGGTGATTCACAGTGACGAGTTGTGGTTTTACTATACCGGAATTCGATATCGTACCCTGCCGAAAAATCTCGAACACGGTGCCGGTGCAATTTGCTTGGCTGTGTTACGCCGGGACGGATTCATCTCGTTGGATTCAGAAGATTCCGAAGGCTCAATCCTGACCGAACCCTTCGAGCTGCTTGGCTCAAAACTTTTTGTCAACGTGGACGTGCCGCAGGGCGAGCTTCAGGTCGAGTTGCTCGATCGAAACGGCAAGGTGGTTGCATTTTCAAAGCCGATCAGCGGTGATCTAACGCATGCAGGGGTGGAGTGGGCTGAAGGCGACATCGACCCGATGAAGAACCAGAATGTGAGCCTTCGTTTCACGCTCCGCGACGGGCAGTTCTATTCATATTGGCTGGAATGAGCGGATTCATCTCTAGATTACATGATCGGTTTCGCGATTGAAATCATCAAACTTGCCGTCGTTAAATCATCTCACGTCGTGGGTACTGACTGTCCATGAAAAGTAGGGTTCAATTCAGTCGGGAAACGGGGACTCGACAAGCTCATGAAGGAGTCTGTTTGAATTCCTGTCCTGCCGGGGGATTGTTGCATTTGCGACCTGCCGAGCTGAACCCGACAGCGGTTGCAGTGACAAAGCAATAGGCAGACGATGATTGACGCCCTGGGATTGCCACCCAAGCCGCAGAAACTAAATCGGGGTACTCAGGTCGTTTGTATTCCCTTTCTGAAAAGATGTAATTCTGATCGTTGATTTAACTCGGCGTAGCACGGGAAAGGTTGCAATCATTCTCACGCCATGCAAAATTTGGAAAGCCTAGCAGGCATGGCCGCATCGCGAACGCTGTGCGTGACAAACTTAGATATTGGTTGGCTTTGCTAAGTTGATTCGAAGATTCTCCTGGAGGTGCTGCTGAACGAGCACCTTGCGAAAGAAAAGGAACCGGTTTATGCGGCGGAAGTTTCTGATGCTTATGAGGGGATGCTTGATTTTCGGCCTGCTTATTCCGTTCACTTCCGATGCGGTAGAACCAATTGGATTTCGAGTGAAACGTCAGCTGCATTTGCCCTCAGACGACGGTCAGCAAGGGATCGGTACAGATGGGAAATTTCTTTATGTGCAAAACACTCAACAACTTTTTAAATATGACCTGGAGGGTCATCTGACGAAAGCGGGGCCGAGGTTGCGGCTACACCATGGGGGCCTCGTTTGTGTGAAGGGCCGAGTTTATGTTGCCGTGAGCGGCTGTGCCGCGGGCGGTACCAACCAGCATTACGTTCATGTTTACGATGCCCAGTCGCTCCAATTAATTGAAAAGCATGATGTGGGTGGACACTTTACTATCTGCGCCGGAGGAATCGCGTACCGCAAAGGACGATTTTTCATCGCGGAGTCGTTCTTCGACAATGATCATCTCGATCGAATCGTGGAATTCGACCAAAAGTTTCAGCATGTGAGAGATTACTCCGTCGACTTCAAGTCGCCCTATGGCATCCAAGGTCTTGAGTACTTACCCGCCATCGATCAATTCCAGGTCCATTCTCACGGCCAAGACTTTTATCGAATTAATGGCCGTTTTGAGAGCCGCTCTCTGATACTTGGCAAGGCTAAGTTTGACTTGCAGGACCTCGCACGACTTGATGACAAGACACTCGTTGTCAACCATCGCCAGGCCGAAGCCGTGTTGTTTGTTCAACTTGAAATGCAACCTGTGTCTTCCAGCAAGGATTGTCTCGGTGGCAGGTAGATTAAGTGAGACATATCCGGCCCCCACACGCTGCCGTAATCGGAAAACGTATAGCGGGCTGGGTATCAGCGGATTTTATCCGCCCGACAAACTTTCCAAAAGAGCCTGTTCGTCGATCGATTCCAACACCATGAAAGCCACCACTGGCAGAATCTTGTCTTCCATGATATTAATTCTTCACGGGTGGGGCACAGAAATGGATGCACGCAGTAAAATGCACGGATTACGACCCGATGGTGCTTTGGCAATGGTGCTTTGGCATCTGTGGGGTTTCTCGCTATTGAGTCAGCTTCGTGAGATTTGCTACCGAGTCCGGCGCAGAGGACTCCGTACTGGCCAACGAGAACAAAATTTTCTACAGCATATCAGAGGGTACAACGCACGACGATGAATGACTTGCAATCCCAGTTACCGTCATCGAACGAACCGGAAACACCACCAGGTCGAAATTTTTTTTTCAGTTCTGGCGGTGCTTCTGGCTGATGTTCCTCGTCGTTTCCCTTGCCTATGCTTGGTACTGCTTCTACGCTCCTGCTAACAATATTGCTTGGGCAGACAATTTCAGCTCGGCCCAGCGACAAGCAACCGAATCGGATAAGCCGATGATCCTGTACTTCACCGGCAAATGGTGTAGTCCGTGTCGGATTATGAAACGCAATGTGTGGGCTGATGAACAGGTGACGGCACGGGTGAATGCTGAATTCATTCCCGTGGCCATTGACGTGGGGGACTCGGCCACTGCCGGTCTGAGGGCTCGCTACAACATCCTCGGGGCACCCGTCACAATGATTACTGATCCACAGGGAAATGTGTTGCAGTGGCGAGATGGGGGCATTGGAAAATCCGACTTCCTTGAGTTGCTAAGCATGCCAAATCCTTCAGTTGCCAAGCAGTGAAAAGCTGGTAGCTGCCTTCTGCATGGACGAGGTAGCTTTCGGTCGGTGCCGGGGGGCTTGTGTCGAATTTGATCTGTCCACATTTCAGCTTTCCGCTGGATCAGGTTGCCCGAGTCAAATTGCGTCGGCGTGGAACGTCGCTGCTCTTCGCATTTCGAGATTTGATCATGTCACTTGTATCTGTGTTGCTGTCTGATCGACAGGCCGCCCCAACGTATTCGCCGAATTGGACTGAACATGAGTCGCCTCAATTCCGCATGAAGCGGTAGGCAGAACCCGTGAAAACTCTAGACCCTATTTGAGGTATGCGATGCAGAATGAACTGGATTGTGCTGCATCGGCTGGGCGCTCTTGGAAATTCGTTGCCGTCCTTCTTGCCATGCTGGCCGCGATGGTGCTGATGGCAAAGTCAGGAAACATCCGCAACTGGTGGGACCACCGTCACAAACAAAGTGCATCCATTGAGTCGATGTCACTTCAGAAAGGCGACATCCGCCTACGAGATGTAGGTGGATGTTTTAGCGACAGAAAATTCTATCTTCAGATTGCCATGGACAATGAACTACCGATCCATCGGGTAGGCGGCGTCAATGAGGGGCGATTTGACGTTAATTGGGAAGTTGCGATAGTCGTCGACGATGAGCAGGTTCACACCGCCGAATGGAAGGGAAGTCCCAAGCCCGTCTTGTTGTTTGGATCTCTGTGTCCCCCCCGTTTTGACAGCGTTCAAGCGTATGTTGACAATGGCGCGACGGTTAGGGTGAACATCAGGCAGAACGGCAGCGACATTCCGAACGCGAGTAAATCGCTTGTCGAAAAGTAACAAAATGAGCTTGATTTACCTGGCGTCGGCAACGGCTACCTTGTCGGTCTTTGCGCCTTTCTGAGGTTCAACGAGGTGACGGAGGAGTCCCTTCCGATTCGCTGTAGAGCTGCCCCAATTGAACCGACTGGCAAAACCGTTTTGTCGGTGGAACAACTGAACGCTGGTGATCGGGTTATTGTCAATTGGAAAGAATCATGGTGGCGAGGGAAGGTGTTGGAAGTTTTTGCGAATGACATGGTGAGGGTGCACTACATTGGTTGGTCCGACACTTGTGACGAGGTCGTTCAAGTATCACGAATTCAGCTTCCAGCAGAAGGCAATTAACAACCGCCCTCATCTGTTGAGTTGACGCACTACGAAGATTGCCTTTCGATACTTTTTTTGTCCACGTGGCGCGTTGGCAGAGGCCGTGGTCAGTTTCGATGTTTGTGCAGGGCTTTCGACCGATTTGTTGTGCCGCATCCGTAGGACGACTTCGCTTGGTGAGGCAAGCTGTCCGGCTCTAGCGAGAAAGGTTCCAGTCAGTACTCATGGTCTTTGTGACGGGGTAGGGCGATGTTTTCGATCGTCTGATTGATCAAACACGCGTTTCAAGCTCTGAAGGTCGAGTGTTATTTTCTTGCGCGATCCGTTTGTTTCGACGGTCACAGCGGTTTTGCCGCTTTCCTTCTACTGGTTGGAGGACTGTAGAGGTGAACGGTTCGGTTCGAAACGATCAGCTTCGGAATAGAGTTGATCAATGGCGGCGACCGTTGACGTCGGCAGTATTTTGACTGCTGCAAGGGCTTGGTCGACGTAGCCGCCAATCGTAAATGCTAGTACCAAGTCAGACGTTGTGAAATCACCGTCGCCATAACTTCCAACTTCGGCAAATACCTGATTGCCTTGACCATGAAAGATCTTGCCCACGCCCATAACTTCGTACCCGTCGTCGGCGAACCGTTCGGGCATGGTTTTAACATTCTTTAAAGAGGGCACTGCTTGGTAACCGGGTGTCAGAAAATAGATTCCTGTCGAGTGTGGATAGCGCCCGGTCAACAAACTCGCACGGGAAGGATTGCAAACTGGCGACTGGCAATGCGCGTTTACAAACAGTGTTCCGCGATTGGCGAGGGAATCAATCGCAGGTGTCTTCGCTTGGGGATGGCCACCCATGCAACCAACCCAGTCGTTCAGATCATCAATGGAAATCAGCAGGACATTGCGTTTGACCGCCTGTGCCGCACGCGCCGTCGGCAACAAAGTCAGAAGACACACGAATATGAAACCGTTGACGACGACCTGTTTTCACTTTGTCATGGAAAAAGCTTCTCCGTTTATGCGAACGTTTCGAAGGTCAGTTTCGTCACCGTGTCGTCAAAAGGCAAGAGCCTGTGGATGATCATCTTGCGAAGACAACTCGTGTTAAGCCGTTCCAAAATCTAGCCGCTAAGGTCAGGTCGTCGGAATCACTGCAGTCAACACGGGACATTTCTTTGAGGCCGCGGAGAGGGCGTAAACACAATGATCACGACATTCCGTAGCCAAAGGGGCACGCTGTCACAGCGTAGCTTCACCGTGCGTGGTTTAGTCGGCTGCCGCTCGTGGTTGTGTATCAGACGCTTGTATCAGGGCGAGCTGATGTTCGGCGGCTTGTTTTAGCTTGACATTCGTCGTCAAGTGAAGCACCTGCTGCAATGCTCTTTCCGCTTTTTGGGGATCTTTCATGGCTACCTTGCTGGCGATCGAAACAATGGTGGTCGATGCCTGTTGTTCATACATCTTGTGGCTCTGTAGCGTCACGGCGAAAGCCAGTCCTTCAGGCGCCGGATGTTGTCGGAGCGTTTTGAAGGCGTGTCGTCTTTCTTCCTCGCTTCGGGGAAATATCACCGCATGACGCTCCGCGACCGAGCTGGTCGATCAACGTGCCTGAAACAGGCGAAGATGAAATCCTAATGGACTACGCTGGTGAGAACGGCACCGCAAACAGCGCGTTCATCTTAAACATTGGATCGCAACAGATCACTGGCAAAGTCGCCGGAACAGGAACGTGGGATGATTACCGGCAATCGGTGATTGGACGTTTAACTTGAAGCGGGTAGCCGACCGGCCGTTTTTCGTTCGCAGGGCCGTATCAACAATTGCCTGATCGACTTGCGCACGATTGTGATTCAACCGCTGAGCGAAGATTGAAAATAAAGATCGTTCGATCTTCAGTTGCGATCGACAATCCGCAATGGAAATAACGTTGTTGACCGGTAAGAAATTCGGCAAAGTCCATCTTCGGTCAGGAACGGTTATGAACTGCCATCATTTTAATGCCAACCTTAGCAACGCCCATCAAGCTGCCGACTAAAAGTTCCAAACGAACGACGCCGCTGAAGGCGGTTAGAATGTTAAAGCTTGTTGGGTTGGGATGGATCCCCACACATGTCCGGTCGGCTTGCAGTGGTTTGCGTTTGAAAAACGGTGGCCGATGGCGAATTCGTTCTCGAGTTGCGAAGGAAGGGTTGCTGAGGACAGCTCAAACAGTGCCTGTCACGTTTTGTCGAGGCTTTCGTTTTGTTAAAACTTAACCTATCCTGTTGGCATGGTCGGTTGAGAGCCCCAATGAACGACAATGATGCATTGGCCGATGCTTCGGTTCTCGTTCGAAACTAAAATTGACACAAATGCAGATCCCAGGAATGACGAAGTGATGGATAAAAACATGGGTTGCTTAATCCTAAAGATTATCTATTTATTGGGGCTGGGCGTGACGGCAACGGCTGGCGAAACCGACAAAATATCGAGACATCCAAATCTCGTTTTTGTGTTCAGCGATCAGCAGGCCTCCGATATGGTCGGTTGTTATGGCAACGATCAGATCATCACGCCGAACATCGACCAGATGGCAGCTGAGGGCGTCCGCTTTCGCCACTGTATTTCTTCCTATTCCTGCTGCACGCCGTACCGGGGAATGTTGATGAGCGGGCAACATCCTTTGTACAACGGCTGCTTGGCGAACGACATGCAACTGCTTCCGGGCAAAGGTAATCATCTCGGAGAAGTGCTTCGAGACGGCGGCTATCGCCTGGGCTACATCGGAAAATGGCATCTTTACGGCGGATTGCGAGATCGCCCCATTCCCCAGGGACCGTTCCGTTATGGTTTTGATCACGAGTTTTTATCGAACAACTGTACCGTTGATTTTGGAGCCAAGTCCGCCTTTTACTGGGATGAACACGGAAACCGTGTGAAGTTCGGCAAGTGGGAGCCCGATGGGCAAACCGACCAGGCGCTCGACTTCGTCGATCGCCATGCTGGGCAGGATCAACCTTTCGCGCTGTTTGTTTCCTGGCATCCGCCACACGGCCATGTCGACGGATATGCCGCCCCCGCCGAGTACGAGAAATTGTACGACCTCGCGGAAATCAAGCTCCGACCAAGCTGCGCGGACACACCGCGAAGCCGCACCGAATATCTCGGTTACATGGCAATGTCCACGAACATCGACCAAAACTTCGGCCGTCTGTTGAAGAAGCTCGACGAGAAGGGAATTCGCGACAACACGTTAGTGGTCTATACCTCGGATCACGGAGACCTGCTGCGATCGCACGGCATTCATGACTGGCACAAAAGCGTTCCCGAACACGTCGCTACCCGTGTCCCGCTGATTCTACGCTGGCCAGACAAGCTGTCGCCGCGCGTCAGCGACATGCTCGTGGGCACGCTGGATCTGATGCCCACACTCCTGGGACTGCTGGGCCTCCAGTCACCCAAAACCTGCCAGGGCCGCAACTATGCCGAGGCTCTGAAAGAAGGGAAAGACCAAAGTACGGACTCCGTTCCTCTCTTTTTCTGGGGTGAAAAGAGTGACTGGCGCGGTGTCTACACGCATCGCTACACCTACGCCTTCGAACCGCCCGGCGCGACCCGAGGGGTCAACGTTCTCTACGATCGACAACAGGATCCACATGAACTAAAGAATCTGTTCACGTCTCCCGCCCACCGCAAAGTACGCGGCGAGATGCACGCACTTACGAAGAAGTGGATGGTGAAGTTTCGTGACGAGCACATTCCGTTTGATACGGTCAAGCAGAAAATCTACGTCGACCCCGATGCCGCGCGGGCACGATGGTCGCCTGATCAAGCGAAATCAGGCGCGTTGAAAGGTCGTCCGGTGGACCTGTTGGGATCCGTTTCAGCTCCAGGTGAAACCGGGAATTGAGCCTAAGCCTACGATCGGCAACAAGCGAACAGTGCCGTCATTGAACGGGGTTTGGCAACGTCTTCGTCAGGAAGAGACGTCAGGAAGAGAAACAGAAATCTGAATTCGTCCGTCGAGCAGGAGCAAGGGTTCGACCTGTCGCGGGATTTTGCGATAAATATCAGCAGCGCAGCAACACGACGGCAGTCAGCATTCGAGCGATTTCAGACGATGAAAAGGGACAATTCCTCAAATCTACTGTCATGTAAAGCGCTGCCAAGTTAAAATCCCTTCGGTGTTTCCGCAGTACGCAAGGCGGCAGTGTTAAAGCATCCGTACGCCGTCGGCCGCATCGCGATCGGTTGCGAGCGCGGTGTCCAGAACGATGTCATAAAAGGGAATCAAGGTCACCCGCTTTCCCTGATTGCGAAATCGCTGTGCGCAATCAATCCGGCCAATTTAGAATGGAGTCAGGTGGCCGATGTGGACATGCTCTCATCGGATACGCAGACGATATCGTCCCCATCGATTGCATATCCTTGCACCTTTTGTGGTCGTTTGTCACCGGAGACGTAATTCGCATTCTTGCAGGTCAAATCGATAGGACACGAGGTGCTTCGCCGACCCATTCACCAGATCGGTTGATTCACGACCGCCGATGACTGTTACGTGTAAGCCGATCTCGGCGAGATCGTTCACTCGGACTGTGCGATCGGAATTTCGAGATCACAGGAGCAGATGACCTCCGCGACGACTCTCGGCGTCCATTCAGCCGACGACAGCACGTGTCGGATCGTCTCGTGGTCCATCCTGCGTTCCCGCGCGTGATCAACGCATTGAATGAGTTCTCGGTTCACGGGTCCAGTTTCCACTGCGCGAGCGATATTCGCCTTCTATTCCTTCTGCGTGCTGAGTTGTCAGGCTGGGAGCCTAATTCGACCGTTTTTCGGGTAATGAAGGAAGGAGCCTCGTTAGCGCGCGACTTCCGGGGTCGGCATGCCGTGGTTTGTGCGTACGGCGCTCGTTTGCTGATGATATGATGGACCGAATGAATACTCTTCGCCCCATCTGCCGGTGCACTTCTGTTGTGCTGTTCACCGTATTAACTCTCTCGTTCGCCAGGACGCTGGCAGCAAAACCAAACGTGTTGTTCATCATGTCCGACGACCACACGACACAGGCTATTGGAGCGTACGGCGGTCGTTTGGCCGCCTTGGACCCGACGCCGAACATCGATGCGCTCGCGAATGGCGGCATGAGGTTCGAGCGAGTCTTCTGCAATAACTCGATCTGTACTCCGAGTCGTGCGAGCATCATTACGGGGCAGTATTCACAGGCGAACGGCGTCCTTGACTTGACCGGTAACATTCCGCCCGAGCGACAGTACCTACCGATTGAAATGGGCCAGGCCGGTTACCACACGGCGATGATCGGCAAGTGGCATCTCAAACGCGAGCCGGCGGCGTTCGACTATTACTGCGTTTTGCCGGGCCAGGGGAAGTACTTTAATCCGACGTTCCGCGTTCGAGGCGATCGACCCTGGCCACGCAACACGATTCTCAAGGAAGGCCAACACTCGAGCGATGCGATCACCGACATCAGCTTGGAGTGGTTGAAGCATGGCTGGGATCGCGAACGTCCCTTTTTCCTAATGCACCATTTCAAAGCGCCTCACGACATGTTTCAGAATGCGCGGCGCTATGATGAGTATCTCGCGGACGCCGAAATTCCTGAGCCCGACAACTTGCACAATCAACCGTGCGACGGGTTTGGATCCGCCGCGAGCCGCTGGTTCGGTTCCGGGTTGGCCAAGGGGCATGAGAGTTGGCAGCTCGGCCGCAAACTGGGCGTCGATCAGAGTCTCAAAAACCCAGAGTACGCGACAGCTGTGCATCAAGCGTATCTCAAACGCTACTTGCGCTGCGTCAAGGGAGTTGACGACAACGTCAAACGCCTGGTCGATTTCTTGCGCAGAGCCGGGGAACTCGACAATACGGTCATCATCTACACGGGCGACCAGGGCTTCTTTCTCGGCGAACACGACTTAATGGACAAACGCTGGATCTACGAAGAAGCCATGCGGATGCCTTTCATCGTCCACTACCCGTCCGTCGTCGCAGCGCGTTCCAAAAACGATTGGCTGATCAACAACACAGATTTTGCGCCGACCATCTTGGCGCTTGCAGGCGTCGCAGCGCCGGCAAAGATGAGGGGCCGCAGTTTTGTTGCGGCCTTAGAAGGCGAATCGCAGCCAACGGATTGGCGAACCGCGACCTACTACCGCTATTGGATGCACATGGCTCACAACCTTCGTGTGCCCGCACATTTTGGGCTTCGCACCGAACGCTACAAACTCATCTTTTTCTACGGTTGCACTCCGTCGGGTGGTGGCCAGACCCCCGTCGCCTGGGAGTTGTACGATCTGCAAACCGATCCGCAAGAGATGCGCAATCAATTCAGAAATCCTGATTACGCTGACGTGGTGGCGAAGCTCCAGCGCGAGCTCTGGGAGACGCGCAGGGCGCTTGGCGAAACGGATCGCAACTACCCCAAAGTGCAAGCGATCATCAATGCGTCCGGTGGCTCGCGCTGAGCATCACCGCAGAAATCTTTGTGGGTGACGGACAGATGTCGACTTGGCGGCAAGCTTCCACGATGTGGTCTTATGCCGGTAGCTCACACCGGGAAAATTCCGCGATAAGTTCAGACGACCTGCAGAGCTACGACAACGCTTACCTCGACGAGAATCCTCAGTTCATTCAGATCATGTCAAAACCTCTATCAAGCCTTGGTAAAGGACGGCTCGATGTTTCTCATCGACTCTGAGGACGTACCGCAGGCCGAGGCGGCGCAAGTCGATGTAACGTGGTCGGTAGAGCGAGCCTTGCTATGATTTAGACCACCCCGCGTTCACCAGGCTCACACAACCCAATGCCTTACTTTGAGCGTGAATCATATTGTGGATCGTCATCCGCAGCGGAGGTCTTTTTTCCCGCCGCGATCTATTTTTCTGACTTGGATACGCCTGGGGAATAATCGTTTAGTGTGGTAAAAACATATCCTCAAGGCAGCGAAATGAACGTATAATTGCGGTCGATCAACTGCCCGACCGAACGAAGGGGACATCGATATGGCAAAAATAAATGTCAACTGAAAAGACCACGAGTTAGACGGTGTACCGGACGACACTCCGCTTTTGTGGGTGCTCCGCGATACTTTGGGGCTCACTGGAACCAAGTATGGCTGTGGAATTTCAGCATGCGGCGTCTGCACCGTTCATGTTGACGGTGAGGCAATGCAGGCCTGTGTTACCGAAGTCGGCGACGTCGCGGGCTCGAAAGTGGTCACGATTGAGGGGCTTTCGCAGGATGGTGACCATCCCGTCCAAAAAGCTTGGAAGGATCACAACGTTCCTCAATGTGGTTACTGCCAAGTCGGCCAGATGATGATGGCCGCGGCGATGCTCAAGTCGAACAACGACCCGTCGGACGACGACATCGAATCTGAAATGTGGAATATCTGTCGATGTGGAACCTACCCACGTATCCGCGAAGCGATCAAATCCGCCGCGAAAGCGATGCGAGGTTGAAAAGGAAACAATCATGAGTGTTGTATCACAACCTAAAGATTCCGGCGTCACTCGTCGTGGATTCCTCGCGTCCGTTTCTGCTGGCTCCCTGATCTTGATGGGCAAGACTGCTTGGGGGCAAGCGGGACTCGCAGACGCCAGTAAAACGGATGTCGAAACGTTTGCTCCGGACTTTTTCGTCTCGATTGCACCGGACGACACGGTTACCTGCCTTGCCCACCGATCCGAGATGGGCACAGGCATCCGTACTGGATTGCCTCGTGTAATTGCAGATGAACTTGAGGCGGATTGGGATCGCGTGGTGATCCAACAAGCTATCGGCGACAAACGTCTTGGCGATCAAAACACGGATGGCTCTAACAGCATCCGCTTTTTCTTCACGCGTATGCGTGTTGCTGGGGCTACTGCGCGCACCATGCTCGAACGCGCAGCAGCAAAGAAATGGGGCGTCGCAGTAGACCAATGCTACGCGGACAATCATGAAGTCAAGCAGAAGGGCACCGACAAGAAACTAGGCTACGGTGAATTGGTCGAGATTGCCAAAACGTTGGAAGTACCGAAAGAGGATGAGCTGGTACTGAAACCGCGAAGTAAGTGGCGATATATCGGGAAAGATGCGCCCATCACGGACATGAACGACATTCTCACGGGGAAGGCTATCTACGGTATCGATGCTCGCATGGAGAATCAGCTGTTCGCCGTCGTGGCGCGATCGCCGGTCGTCGGCGGTAAAGTGAAGTCATTCGACGCTGCGGCTGCCAAGAAAATCCCGGGTGTTGTGGACGCAGTCGAGATTCCCGCCTTTAAGGGAGCCCCGTTGTTCCAGCCACTTGGTGGTATCGCTGTGCTCGCCAATAGTACTTGGGCGGCGTGGCAAGGGCGCGATGCACTCGAGATTGATTGGGATTTGGGCGCCAATGCCGACTACGATACCGATGTATTTGCGAAAGAACTGAAGGCAACAGTGAGCAAGCCTGGAGAAGTTCTCCGCTCCGTAGGCGATGCCAACGCTGAAGTCACTTCCGGCAAGAAAGTCATAAAAGCCGACTACTCGGTGCCGCACTTGGCCCACGCTCCGATGGAAACGCCATGTGCGGTGGCGGACGTAAAGACCGACGCTGTGGGCAAAGTGACTTCCTGTCACGTGCTGTGTGCGACGCAAAATCCACAGGCAGTCCAGCAAGCTGTTGGACCAGCGATGGGAATGCCCAACGAAGATGTTTTGGTCAACGTTACGCTGCTGGGTGCCGGGTTCGGTCGAAAAAGTAAGCCGGACTACTGCGTCGAAGCGGCAATGCTATCCAAGCAGATGAAACGCCCCGTTCACGTCACTTGGACACGCGAGGACGATCTTGCACACGACTACTTCCACTCAATCTCAGCCATACATTGCGAAGCGTCGGTAGACGACAAGGGAATGCCGACCGGTTGGATTCAGCGGGCCAGCTATCCTTCGATTGGCTCCACGTTTAGCGAAGCTGCCGAAGGCCCGGCCACTTGGGAAGCTGAGATGGGACATACCGATTTGCCCTTTGATCTGCCGAATATCAGTTTGGAAACGAGGAAGTCTAAGGCTCACACCCGCATCGGTTGGCTTCGATCTGTTTGCCATATCCAGCAGAACTTCGCCGTTGGATCATTTGCTGATGAGTTGGCGCATGCTGCTGGCCGAGACCCGCTCGAGTTCTTGATGTCGTTGCTTGGAAACGATCGTCTCTTCGACATGAAAAACGCAAAGCTGGGCAATCGCGGTGCGTCGGCTGAAGAGCATCCCTATGACATTGGCCGATTAAAGAATGTGCTCACTCGCGCAGCCACGGGCGCACAATGGCAACAACGAGCTAAATCGATGCCTAAAGGGCGCGGGCTTGGCATCGCCTGTTGTCGATCTTTCCTTGGCTACACGGGCCATGTCGTGGAAGTGGAAGTTACCAAGCAAGGCACGGTCAAAATTCCCAAGATTTGGGTAGCCTTGGACGCGGGCACGATCGTCAGTCCCGACCGCGTTCGTGCGCAAATCGAAGGAGCCGCCATTATGGCCTGTACGCAAGCCAAGTATGGAAAGATCAGTTTTAAAAACGGTCGCGCCAACGAAACCAATTTCGACGGCTATCAAATGATGACAATGTCTGACGCGCCCCGAGAGATCATCGTGGACATCGTTCCTAGTACTGCCGCCCCAGCGGGTGTAGGCGAAACGGGTGTTCCGTCGTGTGCTCCGGCGCTATGCAATGCGATTTTCATCGCGACTGGAAAACGAGTTCGAGATCTGCCGCTGGCGGACAATGACTTGTCTTGGGCTTAGTGGTAGCGTCCAGCCGACACTCTGCATTGCAGAATCGCATCGGGCGTGACGATTATGGTCAGTTCGTGCAGAGCCCCACGTCGGAGTCTCTTGCGCGAACTTCACGGTCAGATCAACGATCACTTGTCAGGTCCTTGGCCGACTCGGTTTCTTCTCTTTGCGATCCGAGTAGTTCCATTTTTTCCAACGAGTTGACGATGCCACCTTAGGATTGTGCCGGGTGTGAACAAGTTTCCGATTTGCAAGAGCTGGTTGCGTCCGAGCCCCTTGCCTTTCACAGCTATTCTTCTGCGCTGGTCATCGATCTGCAGGATTCGCTTGTTGCCGAATTGCACTTTCCTGACCCATAGTTGTGTTTCTAGGCATTCGATTTTCTGTTATTGCTCTCGATTAACCCAACCGGCAACGATTGGCAGAAACCGATGCCACGGTTGCAGGACAAATTTCATCGGCGTCTCGGTAGCGTGGGTAAATCCGAGACGATCATTGGTGTGCTGCGAAATAAAAAGCTGCGCGGCCAATCCTGTGAGCGAACAAGGCTTGTCGCCGAGCCGGTGAGAACGATCACGGAAACATTGCCGACGTCGGCATGCGCGTCAGCTCGGCTGAGATGCATCGTTGACAAAGGCTTGAAAGTCCCCTTTTCGCAGCGTTTAATGCCTGTCCGATTTTTTTGGCCCGACGCGATCGCTTTCTCTTGGACCGTGGTGTCGACATTCACGCACGTGAGTTGCAAAGGCTTGAGCTCGCCGGACTTCATTGCAACTTGGAGCGTGACTTCTAGCATCTTTTCCAGACGGTCAGCCCGCAAGGGTTTTCGCCACCGACTGAGACTGGAAGGATCGATTGGGCATGCGTGTTGCATCTCGGCAAATCCGCAAAAGGATTGCATAGGGATTTTCAATCCACCTCGCTACGACCGACTCATCGCTCTCATGGAAGACATGCTTCAGATAAAGCAGCCCGATCATCAGTCGCGTAGTGCAGTCCGGACGGACTTCGTCCGAATAGCATGCGTTGACAAGATCGTCGATTCGCGACGCCAAAATTACCAAGGGGTCGTTCGGGTCGAGAATCTTTTCCAAGGGGAAACAGCACAAACTTCGCTGAGAATCCGGGCGATGGAGCTTCATGTTTTGCGAGCTTGCCGTAACTTGAGGATCAGTTAGTTGCAAATTGTAGCGCCCAAAAAAGTGTCGCACGAATATGCGAGTTTTCAAGATTAAATTGTGTTTAGCAGCGAGGGATTGATAGGATAATGCGGCACAGCAGCCGTTCGGTTTGACAACAATGACGGTTGTTTGAGACACCAAATGACGAAAGAGATTTGAATTGATGTTTGGTTGCGTTAAACGACTCGCGCGCACCTTACGTGGACAGAATCAAACTCGCTTATTCGAGATACTGGAAGCACGCCGCGTCTTGGACAGCACGGTGGTATTCAGCGAGATCATGTACCATCCGCCGCCGGGCGCAACTGAGAATCTGGAATGGATTGAACTTCAGAATCAGTTGCGAGCGGACATGGACATATCCGAGTGGCGGCTCGACGGTGGAGTGGATTACACGTTTCGGGATGGCACCATCGTACCGGGTCGTGGGCAGATTGTGATCGCCGCCAGCCCAACCGCTTTTTCTGCGGCCACTGGCGTACCAGCCGAAGGTCCCTGCGTGGTCGTTTGAGTAACAGCGGAGAAACACGGCGACTGTTCAACAACGGAAATCGGCTGATGAATGAGGTTTCGTACGGCGACCGGGGTGATTGGCCCCACGCTCCCGATGGAAGTGGCGTCAGCCTGGCGAAGGCAGAGCTGACAACGGCCAGCCATCTCGCGGGCAACTGGACATTCAGCGCCCAGTTGGGAGGAACTCCAGGGGAAATCAACAAGGTCGAACCGGGGTCATTCGTGCGCACGATTCTGATGCCCGAAGCTGTTTCAACCACAGCTACCGTTCCCACCGACGATAGTCTGGGTTTGGCTTGGATCGCCGCAAACTTTGATGACTCCAGCTGGCTTCAAGGCCTCTCTGCTGTAGGATTTGATAATCGAACGACGCTTGCCGATGCCCTTGAATTGGATTTGAACGAGCCACCGGATGGGCAGGAACCGATGCCCATGTTCAAAGTCAATGCGTCTTCCTACGTCCGTGTACCCTTTGAGATGACCAGCGCTCTTGCCGACGATTCCTCGGTCCAGCTGCGCATAAGATACGACGACGGATTCGTCGCCTCCATTAACGGCGTCGAAGTCGCTCACAGCAATGCGCCGGGCCGGGCCGGAAATGAGGATCCGCTCACCTGGTCTTCGACCGCTACAAGGCAACGCCGGACCGTTGATGCACTGGTGCAGGAAAGTTTTGATATTACCGAGTTTCGCGACGTTCTCGTCGTGGGGCAGAATGTACTGGCCATTCACGGCCTTAATCGCCGTTTGACCGATGCTGATTTCTGGGTTTCTCCCGCGATTATCGGTCAAACGCCCATTCCTACCAAGGATCACGTGTCGCTTGCCCTTAGCGAAATTGCCGCGTCGAGCGCGGATGACTTTTGGGTCGAAATCGTCAACACCGGAACCGAGCCTGTTACGTTCAACCAATACGTTGTCACGACGGGATCGACAGATCAACATCGCGTCCCTTTGCCAGATGACACCGTGCTGACACCGTGCTGACACCGTGCTGACACCGTGCTGACACCGTGCTGACACCGTGCTGACACCGTGCTGACACCGTGCTGACACCGTGCTGACACCGTGCTGACACCG
>JAQWSU010000060.1 GCA_029243025.1 Pirellulaceae bacterium
TCCAGCCACCCGGATCAAGCACTGGCGCTTCAAAGCTGGCGTTGTTGATGTTAATCGTCTCGGCCGACGCGTATCCCGTACACGCAAGAACCGCGACAAGGGCGATAAGTTTCTTCATTGTTTCACCTCGGTGCATGCTCAATAAGCAAAAAAAAAAGGCACCCAATCTCACATTGAGCCAGAACCCTCGTCTTGGGGTTTAAGCACAACGTCGAGACCAGATGCCTTCGTTAGCGTTCTCCAAAAAATTGGTCAAAAGGTTGCCTGCCGATTAGTCGGAAAGCAGCCCATAGCTCCGCATTGTAAAGCTAACTTCTAAGCAATCAAGTAATTTCTGTGAGAAAGGCAGGTGGAGTGGGGTGAATAGGGGTGTTTCGAGGTCGAAGCATCCATTGGTTTTTGTTCGCAAAAGCGTTTTTTTCAGCGAAAAATTGGCTCCGATCGGATGCCTGGATCGGCCAGCTTGCTTGGATTTGTCCGTTTCAACCGCGGAAATTGTCTTTCCCTTGGCGCTAACTTTCGCTATCGTTCCTCGCAATTCACACATTCACTTTTTGCACTTGTCTGTCTTGTTGAAAACTTAACTGCTCGTTTTCAAGGAAGAATGCGATGTCCCAAGAACTATCGAACGGTCGCAAGGATTCTCAAAAGCTCACACCCGAAGAAGCTCGGCTGGTCATGAAAGCGATTGAAGAGGTCGAACGCGAAGAAGCAGCTGATCAGGAAAGTCAACACGACGGCCCATCTTAAGCAGGTTTGGCCTTTTCAAACTTGCACTCGTGTCCATCGTCCACTTTTATAATAGGCTGTGGACACGATTGCGCGAAACGTGATCTCGCTACAGATAGCGACCCAAATGCCGGCCACCCCTTGGTCATATACGACACCGACGATGTAGGCAGCGGGTAGGCGGATGAAGATGGTTGAACCGGCGACAATCAGCGTTGCCATTCTCGTATCTCCAGCTCCTCGCAACGATTGATCGAAGACCATTGCCGTTCCCAGGAATACCTGTGCAGGCCCGCAAATGCGCAAAAGTTGGGGAGCCATCTTAAGTAATTCTGGTTCGCTAGTGATCAAACGCACTAACTGATAGGGGACCAGCATAAAAATCAGTCCCATACTACCCATCGTGATGGCCGCGATCAGCAGGCAGTAAGAGGTTGCTTGTTTGGCTCGCTGCACGTCTCCCAGTCCCAGGTACTGGCCGGTGAGTGTTGCGGCTGCAACTGCCAGCGCCCAACCGGGTAAATAGCTGATCGCTTCGATGCGAATCACGATCACGTGAGCACCTAGAGCTCCTGGTTCACTCGTTCTTCCGATGTAACCCACGATCGACGCGATCAAGAAATTACCGGTCCACATCGTCAAAGAGTCGAGGAATTGTGGAGTGCTAATGCGTAAAATCCGCCGCATGGTTTTCGGCTCTGGCCGCAATCGGCCCCAACCAAGTCGAAGCGGGGAGTTGCCACTGCGAAGTGCACGTACAGCCAGAATCGAACCCACACACCAGGCAATTACCGTCCCGGCGGCAATACCGTGCACCCCGTATCCACCCAGGGGTGCGGAAGCGAATACAAACAGCAAGCTACAAGCGACATTGATCAGGTTGACAACGGCAAGGATTCGGAACGGAGTTTTGGTATCGCCGGAGGCGCGGAGACAAGCATTCGAAACGAACAGAACGCCGCTGGCTGGGGCTGCGATCGCTAGGACTCGTAAGTAGGTGGCTGCCATCTGAATACTGTCATCGGACAGGTTCATGGAGGCCGAGATTAAATCGGCAGTCAGTAGTAGAAATGCGGTCAGGAAAAGACCGACTACCAAACCGAATACGATCGCTTGTCCCAACGCTTTGTTTGCCAAACGCCGCTGGCGTGCGCCAATCGCACGCGAGACCAATGCGGCCGCACCGATACCGACCGCTCCATACATGAGCACCATCAGCCAGCCGATATAGGCCGCAACCGCAATTGATTCAGTGGCCTGGACGCTTAGCCGTCCAGCAATCGCGGTATCAACGAAGCCAACCAGAAATCCGAGTAACTGTTCCATGAGCGGCCAAATGGCCAGGACCAAGACCTGGCGCCAGACAGACAGCCCCGCAAGTCGTCCTGGTAGTTCAGGCGTCTTGGAGCTGGAAGAATTTTTCGGTTCGCTGGTATCTGGTTCGCTGGTATCTGATTCGCTGGTATCTGGTGCCATCTCGTTAATTTTCTTGGTCGAACACGTGGGCAGGGGGCTCACTATAGCGTAGCAGTTACCAATCGACGAATCCTCTGACGGCGAGATTCGAGATCGATGATGCCCACGGTTGATGCCCGCGGTTGATGCCCGCGGTTCGTTCGATTGATTGGTCGATACCTATCAGATACCGCGGAAGGCACGCCCGCTGCATTGTCGTGGGGTAAGCGGAGCTTGACAATTGTGAGTCACCGAGGTGATCGACGCTCGCAGTCATTCCGTTTCCACCCGGTCAGTTGTCCAAACGACCTGCGTTGCGAATCGTGACTAGAAAGCCCGCATCGCGTGGTGATCGGGCGCGGAGCGTGCGAAAGGGGAGGCTGCAATACGGGTTGCTGACTGATGCCGTTTGACCTGGTAGAACGTTTTGGAATCGGAAGTTTTCGTCTCACGCATCGACTGTTTGATCGAAATAGAAGAGCCGTAAAGGATCATTGTTTAGGCTGCCTTTGATCGGCGACCTCCTGAGGTAAAGCGGAGCTTTCGTTGGATATAACTTCGAAAGCGAAAGGCTCGGTTGCTAATCGCTTGGCAGCCAATGAAAGCTTCGTGCCCGCTTCGATGTGGGTCACGATAATCGAACTTCCAGTCGGCGAAGGTGCCTTCCCATTTCTCAGGTTTACAGCTGGCGACAGATAATGTGTAGACGGAGGAGGCTCGATGGCGATTGAAGTCTTGATAAATCAGCTCGAATCCCTGACGTTCAAAGAGTTTCTGGATGGCAAGTGGCGTTAATCGCCAATAATCACCGTAATTCGAGTGATACTGTTGCAGGAATGGCAGGATGATCACAACTGTATCCCGCGACATGCTGCACAGATTACTAAACGCTTGCTGAATATTGAATACATGTTCGAGTGTCGTGTGATTGAACACGGTGTCAAAGCGGCTTTCCAATTCCTCGGGGAGAGTGGCTTCTAGATCGAGATAGATCTCACCCTCTTGGCCTTGGAAACCGCGTTTGTCAGCGTCGAAATTTGTGATGGTATAGCTGGATGCATTTTCGAAGTAGTCACGGTATTCGCGACCTTGTTTGTCCTTGTCTTTCCACGCGCTTACGTTCACGATGTCTCCCTCGAAAAGGTGTGCGATTTGATCGAGGGTCTGATTGGACCAAATGCGTGGAATTCGATGGATACGGTCAGTGAATGGATTCATGACTTTCCAGTAAGAAAAGGAAGGGGACAGTGTCAGCTAGCACTTTGGGTGCCATGCTAATTCATATTGTTGCCCCATGTCCTATTGATTAGCTTTTGCGAAGTTCGAATATCTGCGAAGGCATCGAGCCTGTCTTCAAACAGAATTTAAATTGATAAGTCAAACGCTAAGCTAGGTCAACGTCAGTCGCTCTGCCTGCCATCAGGATGCTTGTTGACTCTGACACAATAAACTCGGATCGACTCAAAGGAATTGTGGTATGTCATTCAGCTTGCGGAAGGAAGTCGTAAGGGCCTATACACGATACATTCGCCCGTCTGTGCAGAAAATTAAGATTTCTTGCGACGTTGAAGTCGTGCGATTGTGTTCCAACTGTCGCTTGAACGAAACCGATCTGGTGGTTTGTTGTTTGGTGCGCGATGCGGCCTATCAAGTTGATTCCTTCATCGATTATTATCAGCGGCTTGGAGCCCGCCATATCGTCATTATGGACAACGGTTCCGTTGATGACACGATGGAGCGGGCTCTGAGTTGGGATGGCGTGACAGTCTTGCGGACAGGACTGCCCTATCCGGTGTACAAGTACGGATTCAAGCAGTATTTCTTGGATCGATTCGGACTGCAATGTTGGTGTTTGATTGCAGATGTTGACGAGCGATTTGATTATCCCGCGTCATCACGGATTTTGATGTCGCAGTTTCTTGCTTATCTCAACCTGCACGGCTACACCGCTGTGATGAGCCAGATGCTAGATTTGTTTCCTGCGGGGCCTATTGCTTCTTGGTCCGAGAATGGGCACCTGCTGGAACAAGAAAGTCGCTTTTACGATTTGTCGAGGTTGCGATTGCACTCGCCGATCCGCGGCGCCGGTAATCGATTTGCGAATTCGGGAATTCTGCGATTCTCTGGCGGGGTCCGTGAGGATAAGTTTCAAATGGCGACAGCTCCGGCGTTGACAAAGATGCCACTCTTATTTCGTTCGAAAGGGGCGATCCAGTCGCCCCTCTCCGCTCATGAATGTCGATTTGCTCGCGTTGCCGACATCAGTTGCGTCTTGCGTCACTACAAATTCCATCGTGATTTTGTCGAGCAATGTAAAATGGCTGTCGAAAGACAGAACTATCACAACGGCTCCAAAGAATATGCGTGTTATCTCAAAGCGATGCGGAAAAATTCTCTGCTGACCTTAAAGGGTGAAACTTCTCGCGAATTCCAAGGGGTTGACGCTCTGGTTGATGAGGGGTTTCTTGTGGTATCGGCTGAATATGAAGCGTTTGTGGAATCGCACTGCGGGCGTTGGCGCCAAGCCGCGGCTTAGTCGAACCGTGTCGCCATCTTATGGGGAGGTTAGGCGCTTTGGCGGGACGATTCACTCGTCAGCGATCGAACCCATGCGACAAAGTCAATTGCCCAGCTCTCTTCGCAGAATGGTCGAATGGCTTCTTGTCCTTGCTGGACCATTCTGTATTTTTCTTCGGAGGACAAATTGCATCCGATCCGGATCTGTTCTGCGAGTGAATTCGGTGAATCCGCCTGATAAAGCAGGCCGTTGCAACCGTGAGTCAAGAGTTCTGAGACGCAAGGCAGATCGGGGGCGATGACCGGTCGTTGCCATGACAGATAGTCGAGCAACTTGAACGGCATTCGCAGCTGTTCTTTTGCAGCAAGTGTTGCCACCAGCACGTGGCTCTGATTGGCCAGCTGGGGTAGCCGCCCCATGGGAACAAATGGTGTGAATGTCGTGCGATCTGCTATACCCAATTTAATCGCGTCCTGGATGAGTTGTTGGCGGTATTCGTCTTCTGGTGCGCCGCCTATGATTTCCAGGTGGAAGTTGGTGGGAAGGAGCGTGTGTGCTTTCAGTAATAATTCCAGGTTTTTCCACGGCAAGATGCTGCCGGCGTACATCGCGCGTTGGATGTTGTTCGAGCCAACTGGGGGGATTGTGGCTGCGTTGATCTTTGTATTGATCTTGTGGTGGGAGACTCGCTGGGCCTTTGACTTGATGAAGGGATAGCGATGAACCATTTCCTTCTGAAGTGACTCGGAAGTGAAGATCAAAGCGTCCGCAGCCAGCAATTCGGAGCCGTCGTCAAAATCTGCATCGTGGCATTCCAGCAGCAAGAAAAAGGAGGTTGGCTTGCTACGTCGTAGTTGCTGAAAGAAGCGAGCGCACTTGCGCTGTGAGACGTAAACCACGCGGGTGCGAGATTTGCCCTGATTTAACCATCTCTTGGCAAGCTGTTTTCGCCATATGCTGGAAAGTCCCTTGTGGTGAATGGGAGGCGCATGAAGCTGAAATTTGGGGAAATTCTTTAAATTGATCCCGTACAGCTCCTGCAGGGAAAATGCAGAGTGACCATTGGCGGCGATCATTTGCACGGGCACATGATGGCTGAGTAGGGCACAAGAGCGAACGCCGTAAAGCGAGTGGGCTGTTGTGCTGGGAACTCGCACGTTGCGATAGCAAAGGATCTCCATCAGCTGACTACCAATCGATGCAGAGTTTAAGCGCCGTTTTGCTCAGAATGAGCGAGAATCTTATCAGTTGTCTGAAGGAACTGTAACGCCAGAATATCCATGTTGAAGCAAAAGTCGGCGAGCGATAAGATCAGTGCAAAGAGGGCGCAGTCCAAGTTCTTTGCTAGCGTCTTCTGAGGCTCCGAATCTTCCTGTTGACCGCATTTTCCAAGAGGGGCCCCGGTCCATCTGTGTCTGGTGAACTTTGCGTATTGCATTTGCTATCGAGCGTCTTGATCCATCACGAGGTGGTCGTGAGCGGTCGACGCTGGAAATCGCGCGGACGCTTCAACGCCAAGGCAATGAGATCACCATTCTTTGTCAGGATAATGCGGTAAAAGACTCCTCGATGAAAGTCGAGCGTTTGGGCCCGGTCTCTGGTTCGCGGGTACAACGGCTGCGAGGCTTCATTGTGGATGTGCAAAAGTTGATTCGAGCGAAGAAGTTCGAAATTGTGCATGCGATGTTACCTGTTCCGCAGGCAGACGTCTATCAGATCCGTAGCGGGACGCTTCCAGAATTACGCGCTGCGGCACTGCGGCGTCGCGGTTTATTGAGTCGCGGAGGAGCCTTGCTCGCTTGGCACCTTAATTCATACCGTAACTACTTGATGGGGCTAGAGCAGCAGGTGATGCGAGATCGATCAGTCTTGTGCTTGCCCGTGAGTCAAGCGGTTGCCGTCGAGGTGGCTCGTTACTATGACCGGATCAAAGGTGTCAATGTCGTCTACAATGGCGTGGCTTGCGTCCGCCCCTCGGATTGGCAGGCAACTCGACAAAATCGCCGTCGTCGGCTTGGGTTAAACGATGACGATTTGATGATGTTATTGCCGGCCAATGATTTTCGTCGCAAGGGAGTGCGGGAAACGTTAGTGGCTTTCGCGAGGTGGCTGAAAGTCCAGCGGGGGCGATCGTCCGCGAAACTGGTTGTGATTGGACGAGAATCGACGTCTGAATATCAGCGATTGGCTACCAGGCTGGGATGTGCCGACGCAACGGTTTTCGCTGAGTTCGACGAAGATATTGCCGGCTGGTTTTGCGCTGCGGATGCCTGTTTGTTGTTGTCCTGGTATGACCCGTGTAGTCGAGTGATTCTCGAATCTATTCGCTTCGGGGTTCCGTCGGTTACCACCTTGATGAATGGCGCCAGTGAAATTCTGCGGGACGGGGCCGGAATTGTCGTCTCATCGCCCGACAGTTCAGCTGAGGTTCTGTCTGCTTTTAATCACCTGTCGGACACAAAAACGAGAGCCGAAATGAGCGAGTCCTGTTTGAGGATTCAAGGGCGATTGAGTATTGAGTCTCACGTTGCGCAGCTGCGAAGGATCTACGATCGGATCGTTCGAGATCGAGAGTCGTCAGGCAAGGGGCTCGGAGGCACGCGGCACGCGGCCTAGTTTCGATGGGGCGGACCCGTCTAGACTTTTGGGTGAGACTTTTTAAGGCGGATAGACGCGAGCTGTTTTTTGCCCAATGACAGACGAGACGTCAGCCTGTTTGAAGTCATTGGCGTTGGCGACCATCCGGCGGGCTCTGTTCGTTCGTGGACCGAAGACCGCCATTTTGCGTCGAGGTTGCTGCCTTCCTGCAGTGAGTGCAGCAACCTGAGGCTCGTGGGCTGACGTGAAATCAATGCTTCCGGACACGAACGGCTAGTTGGAATGGCTATCGAGCACGTTGCGAATGCGATTCCACGGTTCATGCTCACGGGCCCAAGCTAAAGCCCAGGCGTCCGGCGACGCGAGTTCTCGAAGCATGTTCTCGAGCTCGTCGATTCTGCGCTGCAGCCGATCGACAACATCATCGTCGGAAGGGCCTTTGCAATCCGCCTCAGATAACTCCGAAAGAAGCGATTCGAGCTGGGAAATCCGTTCGATCTGCTTTTCCAGTGCGTCGTTATCGGTTCTCGTGGTATCCCTCGCGACAGGTACCGCTGTTTTATTTTGCGAGGAAATCATCCCAGCTTGGGTGTCGGATATCGGCATTGGTATGCCTCCCTTCTCAAAGACGAGATATTCTGAATCACGACTACCTTGTCGTTTTCACAGACCGGCTCTGATAATCAGAAACCGGCGAAACCACCACCTGATGGGGGGAACGCCTCATGCGTCTATCAAACAACGCGTCAAATGAGTGAGTGCCCCGCCAAATATAGCTTGCTACTCTGGAGAAGGCCTATTCACGATTCCTGATTCTCGCAATTCTTCCGAAGGCTCGTCAATAGAGATTTGGCGGTGGTGCGGGTTGGTTCAATTGTAATAAGTCGGGCTTTTGGGCCACGTCAAAACCATGTCGAGGAGCGGTACTTGGGTCGGCGGGAGTGGGTTCGTTCCGTTTGCGATTCGGAGTCACCAGTGGCGGGGGCATCGGTGCTGCCTTCGGCGCGGTGACTTCTGAGGGCGGCGTAGGGAGGGCGATAGGGATTCTTGCGGACTTTGGGGGAGTTCGTTCGGTATTGACCTTGCAGAAAGATAGCTGGCCATGAGAGATACTCTCGCAGCAGGTTGGACGACACGCCCGGTAGCAACCTAGGCGATATCCGCATCCGTATTGCCCCACTAGCAAGATGCCGAAAATCAGCAGGAGATTGAAACGTTGCATGAGTTCGCCCTTTCGTACTCGGAAACTCAGGGAGGTGCGATCTGTGTGTTGACTACAACCGATCTGTTTCGTGAGATGGTGTTGAATGTTTCGATTGGCAGTTTGAGTTTCATTGATGCATCACATGGGAGACTATCGACAGTGACAAAAAGGTTCATCGGCGCAACTGTTGCGAGCTTGTCAACAAAATCATCTGAACATGCATAACCAGACACGCTCGCGCCGGTAGAATAAAAACGAATCGGACGAGTGTCGATTGTGCTAAAACCGATTTGAGTCGTTCATTAGGGAGGATCAAACTCTTCGATATTCGTGGGGAAAAACGAATGACTGTCTTTAGCTCCAAAATCCTTTCGATCCTTATAATCGGATCCTCTCCGAGGCTGCCGAATTCGCGGTCTCCTGATAGAACCTGATTTGCGCTGGATTTCAGCTTTGCGTGGGAATTCTATTGGAGCCGACCGAATCCAATAAATGAGAGTGGCGCGCAACGATTGGCTTGAGGATTAGGTGAAAGAATAGCCCGCAGGGCATCGGCCAGAAACTTTTCATTTGGGTTGGAAGGTGACGTTTTCGACTGCTCGGTGTTGTACAGGATGCCAGTCGGCCCCGATTCCTTCCGGTCGATCGCTTTATCTAAAACCACATCGCTGTTAGAGGCTGCGATAGGGTTCTCCGCGACCATAGAGAGTGAGACGACTTCGTAGTCGTCCTGATAACGGAAGATTGCCCGACCGTTCTGCGATCTCGATTGCTCGCTTGCTGACTCCGATGGCTTGAGAAAAGTCACCCGCTTCGGCCAGGCTGGCTGCGAGGGTATCGAGTAAACCCGGGTTGTTGTTTTGCGTGAGTTTGGCAGCATGAGTTGCCATTTTGACTGCCATTTGACCGTTGCGAATATCATCGCGGGGATTTGTTGCCAGCTGCCATGCGAAATTATTTAACGCAATAAGATCGTTGGGGTTTACTTGTAAGGCTTGCCGATACTGATCGAGACCATCCTTGAGCTTACCGTCTTCAATTAATTGATCGCCTAGCCAGACGAGTATTTTTGAAAAATCACTATGCGTCTTGAGTGTTTCAAGGTGAGTTTGCGTAAAGGCCAAGACGTCCTCGGTAAACCCTCGCGTCAGAAGGTCTCGCGGTAAATCGAGCGAGGCTCGATTTGATGGGGAGCGGTTCCATTTGCCTGTGAATCTTGCCGCATAGGCTTTCCAATCGCTGGGGGAATCAGCGAGGTGTTGGACATCAGCGAGTATCTGCTGACTGTCAACCGGGCCGTGGTAAATCGCAGCCAGTTGGCCAGCTTGGTTGAAAAGGAGGCTGGTCGGTACGGGAATGTCGGCCTTTACGTTGAAATTGAGGTCGCGTATCAATCCGACACGGGTAAATAGTTCATCGGTGGCCAGCCCGGCGTCGAAGGGGAATTTAAGTTCCTGCAGGATTTTTTGGCTTGCAGGCCGCTTACCTGAGCGCGGCGCGGCGCCGTCCGTTGCCAGGACAAGAATATTGATTTTGGCCGCCCGGATTGCTTCAGCGTTTTGTGTCAACTCTTCCAGTTCAGCGAGGCAGGGGAGGCAGGTGGTTGACCAGAGGTTCACCAGCAACGGGCCCTGTACGGCGGGATCAATGATGCGTGTCTTTCCGTCGAACTGTCGGTAGGGTAGCCGAGTTGCTGGAATGGGATTGGAAAGTAAGATTCTGGCGCGGGGAGTCTCACTCGGGACGGGTTGATCTGTGGCTTGAATCTTCAGCTGTCGCTCTTGGCGGTGATCGGCGATCGCGGATGACTCTCCTTGTATCAGATGGTATCGCTGATCAGGCTGGAGTTTCGTAAACATCTGCGTTTCACCGCCGGGCCATCGTACTTCGACGTCAATTGGCGTCTCGTTGTCGCCAAGGCCAAAATGAAGCCACTTGCTTGACTGCGAGAGGAAGCCTTCACCTGCTCGCAAAGTTTTGAGGAGCGGTTTTTCGCCGAGTTGTATCCGAACGGTCGCACCGATGGCGTCGCGGTTGCATTTCACCCCTTTGAGCCGGAGGCTGATAAAATGATGTTGCGTGGGGGTTTGGTTGCTGAGGAACCGAACTCGAGGAGCCGTCCGATTGCTGGTCCAAATATCAAGATCCCCATCGCCGTCCCAATCGCACACCGCCATACCTCGTGCGTCATCGGTGAAATCAAAACCGATGATCGATGCGATATTGGCGAAACGCTTGCCTTGGGTGTTCAGGAATGCGCAGTTGGCTTCTCGACCGCTCAGACTTCCACCTTGGCTCATCAGCTCATTTAGGCTTTTGAGGTTGCGACGATAGACTGATTCCGGATTGATTGCTGCTGAGAATTGTTCCTCGGAAACGGGCGAACGCGACACGACCTGTCGCCACAGCAGGCTTCACATGTCGTCGGTCGACTCGCCGGTAATAAAGCCGTTGGTGACTAATAGGTCTTCCCAGCTGTCGTTGTTGATATCCACAAATTGAGACGCCCAGCTCCATCGTCCCATGGTGACGCCCGCTTCGACGCTCACATCTTCAAAGCGGTTGTTACCGAGGTTTCGGAATAGCGAATTCCCTCGGGCCAAATGTTGGAATTTGGCCCGAGTTTCTTCGTCGTATTGTGACTTGAAACGGGGCTGGAAGGTGACTCGATTACCAGCTGCTGAAAACATGTTGGATACGTAGAGGTCGGCTTGGCCATCATGATCATAGTCGCCAAAACTAGCTGACATTCCGAAGGCACCATCGAGGAGCCCGACCTGCTTGGCAATCTCTTTGAATTGGCCCTCATCGTTCCGGTAAAGGTGATTTGGGCCAAAGTCGTTGACGACCAATAAATCGGAATCGCCGTCATTGTCGATGTCTTCCCAAGCAGATGCGAAGCTGAATCGGCGATTGTCCTGGTCGAGTCCGGTCGCTTCAGTGACGTCGGAGAATCGCCAGTTACCATCATTGCGAATCAAATGGTTGCTGCCGCCGTTTGTCGCGTCGAAGTAAGGGAGGGGGAGAGGTAAATTCGAGATCGATTCCTTCGGTCCGTAATAAACGCAAACGTACAAGTCGGTCAAACCGTCCAGATCGTAGTCCGCAGCTGCCATCGAGAAACCCTGGGTGACGCTCGAAATCTTTGCTCGCTCCTGAAATCGACCCTTTCCGTCATTTTCCAAGAAAATAATTCCGCTTGCCAAGGCAACGACAAGGTCTTGGTCGGAGTCGTTGTCGAGGTCAATGAACAAAGCACTCCGAGTGTTGTCGAGATAGTCGAGAGATGCCGCCTGAGCCTCGTCACGGACGGTACCGTCTTCCTGCTGGACGAGCAGGTGGTTGGGGATCGCGCCTGTCTGACAAATGTAAATGTCGTCGAGTCCGTCACCGTTAATATCACCAATTGCAAGGCCGTGATGGCCGAAATTGTAGACGCCGTGATTGTCTTCAATACGTGGGTGCCAATGAGCGATGTTGCGGAGTAAGGCTTCTTGGTAGATCGGCCAGTCCTGCACTAATGATGAGGTGCAGTCGACAAGCATCGGTTGGCCGATCGACGAGTTCGCCGAAACATGTTCGACATCAATCAGCCGTATCGATTCGATTTTCAGCTTCTTGCCTTTTTCTGTGGCCGTCCAATCAATCTCCCAAGTTGCGTTGTATTCGTGACGCCCTTCGGAGTTCTGACCACTCAAATGGAAATACTGTTGCGTCGATGGCGCGGCAGCTTGAAGATCCACTCGGAACAGTTTGAATTTGAAATGGACGTTGTCCAATTTCGCGGCCAAATTACGTAAGTTACTGATGCCTGTCGGAAGGGATTGACTGTTGGGTAATGCTTCTGATGTTTGACCACGCCTTACTTCAAATACATCATCGCGAAATACGACGGGTAAATCGGTGGGTAACAGAGAAGAACAACGTGCCTCAGAGGTCGCGATTGATTCTAAATCCTGCTCAGTGGACTTGCCGAGGATTATCTCCCCAAGTTCGTTTAACTGTTGCATGCCCCGTCGACTGATGTCCTCAGAGTCCCAGCCATCCAAGGATGGATCATCAGCGGTCAGTCGAAACGAACGAAGCATGGGGAGCGGCATGTTCGCCAAGAGGTCGTCTGTTTGTCTCCGCGTCTGAGAGCGATCGACCATGGCACCATTCGGTGACTGCTGGGAATTGCAGCCGATTCCGATTGCTGCGAATAACAGCACGAATTCGGCCAGTGCCAGGCGAACTGAATCCAAGCGGAGTATCATTTTATTCTTGTTGTTTTTTTCGTCTGATATTTCGAGGTGATTTGTGAGCCGGTGAGTCGTTTGTGACCGTCTGGCTCGGCTGTTCGCATTGTAGTGGAATACGTTCGGAGTCCGTCCGGGTTCATTTTGGCTCCATGGTTCCTCAAATCGACTTAAAAGTGGGCAGTTTTAGAGATTCTCATCGCTCGACGTCGACCTTCTTGAATTATTTTAACCCGTAAATAGGCTTTGAGTTCGAGGGTCGCGGACTTGTATTCCACCTGCTGCTACACGTCGATCGACCGTTTTAATGGAATTGTTTCTCGTAAACTGTCTTGTCGACGAGAAATTCGTGCAAATTGTATTGCCTTGTACCGTTCTGAGGAAAACGGACATTCTTGGAGGCCCAGCTTGGAAAAGGATCGTTGGAAATAAAAGGCTGCTGCGGTTGATTCGAGGTGAGTTCTGTTGTTCGTTTGGTCCCATGCTTGGCATGCTTTGGGAGGAATCCACACGCTTTGTTTCCGCAATCGTATCTCGCTGGCCTTGGGCCGAGGCCGCATGGAACGTCTGAGTCCACAGGGTTCTCTGTCCGGAATCGCAGACGATTCGAAATGCGTTCATTTCGATGGCTGGGCATCGCATTCCGGTGCTGGTTTTTAGTCTCTGTGGTGGAGTGGGTGACGACAGAGTGACCGGATCTGCAGTTGTGGGGTGGGCTGGTTTGGGGAGTTGGCGTTGCCTCACTCTCTCCGTCCCAACAAGTCAATGCTGCGAATTGATCCAAATCATGTTCGCCGTATGGTTGAGGCGATTCACGGCCTTTATTTTTGCCTCGCTGACGAAACCGATGCGGATTGGAGAATGACGTGCCCAGAGATTCATTAAGATCGCTGGCCATCGTTAATTTTCATCCGCTTCCATCAAGCTGTCATCTTCCGTGTTTCTTGTCGGAATGGAGGGGCGTTTCACGTTTCGTTTGGCGATAGGGTTGCCGACTGCTCAATCAGGACTCGTGGTGTTGCACTGAGAGATGCGTTATGATCCACGCCCGCAGGTCTCAACGGCTTTTGTTGAGGCGGGAGTTTGGATTTCCCCCTCCTTGTTTCAATGAAGATATCAGGCTTTTATGAAACCGATTCAACGCGTGGCGGTGATTGGTGCTGGGACGATGGGGTCTGGCATTGCTAGTCACCTGGCCAACGCCGGAATTTCCGTTCTCTTGTTGGATGTTGTTCCGTCGGGTTCGACTGATCGTAATCAGATTACCGAGCAATCACTGGAACGCATTCGCAAGTCGCGACCTCCTGCCTTGATGACGCCCGAAGTAATCGAGCAAATCGAAATTGGAAATTTGGAAGACGATTTGCATCGCATCTCTGAAGTGGACTGGATTGCAGAGGCGATTGTCGAACGGCTTGATGCCAAGCATCAGTTATACGTTGAGATTGAGGAGCATCGGCGTCCGGGCACGATCGTTTCCTCGAATACGTCAACCATTCCGCTGCGTGACTTGACGCAGGAAATGCCACCTGAATTGCAGCGGGACTTCTGTATTACGCATTTTTTCAATCCCGTTCGTTACATGCGGTTGCTGGAAATTGTCGCTGGACCAGCGACGGATCCTGAGGTGATAAAACGACTGACTGCTTGTTGTGATTTGCAGTTAGGCAAGGGGGTCGTGCACTGCAAGGATACGCCCGGATTCCTTGGCAATCGTGTGGGTTTGTTTGCGATTCAATGTGCGATCGCCACCGCAGTTCGGATGGAGCTGGCTCCGGAAGTCGCCGATGCCGTGATGGGGCGCCCGATGGGCATGCCAAAAACGGGTGTCTTTCGACTTTATGATTTGATCGGACTTGATTTGATGCTCGACGTGTTGGAAAGCTTGCGGAACACGCTTGCGGCTGATGACGCGTTTCATCCATGGATCGACTGCCCGGCGGTTGAATCTTTGGTTGAGCAGGGGCACACGGGCGATAAACGGGGAGCCGGTTTTTATCGAACGCGACAGACGACCGATGGTCGAAAAGCGGAAGTATTTGACCTGCAGCGGCAGGAATATCGTCCGCTCATCCGACCCCAACTGCCAGCCATGGCAGCTGGGGGAGCAGGCGGCCTGCGAGCGTTGGTCGAGCGCGACGATCCTGCCGGTCAATTCGCTTGGGAAGTTCTGTCGCGGACCTTGGTCTATGCCGCATCGTTGGTACCGGATGTGGCTGACGAGTTGGTTTCGATTGATGAAGCGATGAAGCTGGGCTTCAGTTGGACTCACGGACCGTTTGGGATGATTGATTTGCTCGGGACCCAATGGTTTTGCGAACGAATCGAGCAGGATGGTCTCGTCGTGCCGCCATTGCTACAAGTGGCTGCCGGTCAACCGATGTATCGCGCCAATCGTGGTCGACTGCAACAAATGACGATCGATGGTAGTTACCGAGACGTGGAGCGACCTGCTGGTGTAATAAGACTGGGCGATGTGGCCAAGACGACCGAGGCGATTATTACAAATGATGCGGCGACACTTTGGGATCTCGGTGATGGCGTTGCTTGCTTCGAATTTCACACGAAAGCAAACTCGCTTGATTCCCGTACGATGTCGTTGCTGGACCAGGCTTTGTCGATTGTCGAAACTCGTTTTCGTGGATTGGTGGTTTACAACGAAGGCCCTCATTTTTCTGTCGGGGTAAATCTGCAGTGCGTGCTGGATTGGGCTGAGCAACGAGCATGGTCAGAAATCGAAGCGATGCTCAGCGATTTTCAGCAGACTTGCAAACGAATGAAATATTCATCCTTTCCCGTCGTTGGAGCGCCCGCGGGAATGTCGATCGGCGGCGGTTTTGAAGTGTTGCTGCACTGCGACGTTTTGCAGGCCCATGCCAATACAGTCGTTGGCTTGGTGGAAACAAAAGTGGGTTTGATTCCGGCTGGAGGAGGATGCAAGGAGCTGCTGCTCCGTTGGTCGGAGGTTGAGGGCGATGAAGGGATTCCGCCTCAGCAGAGAGTATTTGACTTAATTGCTGCCGGGGTGACAGCTTCTTCGCCTCTCGAAGCGATGCCTCTGAAAATGTTTCGTGCTCTTGATCAGTTCACTATGAATCGAGATCGTGTTTTGGCGGCTGCGAAGACCCGTGTGATTTCAATGATTGACGGTTATCAACCACCGGTCCAAAAGCGGCTTGTGCCCACCCACATCGGCCCGCTGATCCAGCGGTGTGAGGAATTGCGCGATGCAAAACAGATTAGCCCGCACGATTTGACTGTTGGACACGCCCTCGCCAAGATACTCTGCGATTCAGCAGTAGACAAAGAATCGTATTTAACTGAGGACGAACTATTTGAACGCGAACGGGAGGCTTTTTTGGGACTTGTGCAAACGCCTCAGACGATCGCGAGAATTCGACACATGTTAGCGACCGGACGTCCGCTCAAGAATTGAGGCCCAAATTGTTGTTACGTTTACGTTGATAGGGAGCCACAGATGTCGAAGTCAAAGACGTATCAATTTGATACGCTCACCTTGCATGCCGGGCAGCAGCCAGATCCCACGACCGGAGCACGCGCGACACCGATTTATCAGACATCCTCTTACGTCTTTCGGGATACAGATCATGCGGCTTCCATCTTCAACATTGAACGTACCGGACACGTTTATTCTCGAATTACGAATCCAACGAATGCCGTCTTAGAAGAACGTATTTCTGCTCTGGATGGAGGCGTGGGAGCGGTCGCCACCGCCAGTGGGCAAGCCGCGCTGCACTTGGCCCTGGTTACCCTGATGGGAATGGGTTCGCATATCGTATCTTCACGATCGATTTACGGCGGCACTCACAATTTGTTGTCCCATACGTTGCCTCGTTTCGGGATTGAAACAACGTTCGTGGACCCGCGCGATCTTGATGCAATTCGAGCTGCGATTCGGCCGGAAACCCGGCTCGTGTTCGGTGAAACGTTAGGTAACCCGGGCTTGGAGGTACTCGATATTCCTCGAGTTTCCGAGCTGGCGCACGAAGCGGGCGTGCCGTTGTTAGTGGATTCCACGTTTACCACACCCTATCTGTCTCGGCCTTTGGAGCTGGGAGCTGATATTGTCGTTCACTCGGCGACGAAATTTCTGAGTGGGCACGGTGTTGTGATAGGGGGGTTGTTAGTGGATGGTGGTAAATTTGATTGGGAGCAATCAGGAAAGTTTCCCGCGATGACAGAGCCATATTCGGGGTTCCATGACTTGGTATTCACCGAAGAGTTTGGCCCGGCTGCCTACATTACGCGGGCTCGCAATGAAGGTGGGCGAGATTTTGGGGCTTGTATGAGTGCCCATACGGCTTTCTTGGTGTTGCAAGGGCTGGAAACGCTTCCATTGCGAATGCAGCGGCATGTGAGTAACGCTCGCAAAGTTGTCGAGTTTCTCGGGCAACAGGATGTGGTTGAATGGGTCAATTACCCGGAGTTACCCTCGCACCCGGACTATGATCTGGCGAAACAGCTGCTGCCGAAGGGGGCAGGGGCGGTCTTTAGCTTTGGAGTCAAAGGAGGAAGGGCGGCCGGGCAACGCTTCATTGAAAGACTCGAACTCGTTTCGCATCTGGCAAATATCGGTGATGCAAAGTCTCTGGTGATTCATCCCGCCAGCACGACGCACCATCGAATGGATGCCGAAGCTCTCAAGGCTGCGGGAATTACGGAAGGACTCATCCGAATTTCCATCGGATTGGAAGATCCAAATGACTTGCTCGTTGATCTCGAACGCGGGCTACGTGCCTCGCAACGGACGTAACGATTCGGGTTGAGGTTGAGGCAGACTGTTTAAGGGGATTCGCTTGAAACTAATCATTGATGAACAGCAGGTGTTTTGTTCCACGGCCGGGCAAAAAATTGATCCCCGTCGTGAATCGGTTGTGTTCGTGCATGGTGCGGGGCAAGATCATTCCATTTGGGTGTTGGCAGGTCGTTATTTTGCGCGCCACAATCGTAATGTGTTATCAGTCGATCTGCCTGGTCACGGTCGTTCCCAAGGCGATCCACTCCCGTCAATTTCAGAAATGGTCGATTGGCTGCGGTCAGTGATGAAGGCAGCAGGGATTTCACAGGCTTCGATTGTAGGGCACAGCATGGGATCGCTGGTTGCTTTGGCGATGGCGTCACAGTTTCCGAATGAAGTCAAGTCTGTCGCCATGGTGGCCACGGCAGTGCCGATGCGGGTCAGCGATTCTTTACTCGCGATGGCGGAGGCAAATGACGATGAGGCAGTCCAGCTGTTGACCCTTTGGGGGCATAGCGCCAGAGCGCATTTGGGTGGATCGCCAACGCCCGGATTGTGGATGTTGAATTCCAGTACAGAGCTGATGAGGCGGTCCAATCCAGATGTGCTTTTTACTGATCTTTCAGCTTGTCAAAACTATTCGACGGGACTTTCGGATGCTGGCAAGGTTGACTGCCCTGTACTCCTGGTTCTGGGGGAGCGAGATGCGATGACGCCGGTGCGTGCCACCAAGGAATTGTGCGACGCGCTCCGTCGACCTTTCAAAACCGTGATTCCCGCTGCTGGTCATTCGCTCCTGAACGAATGTCCGGATCAAGTTCTTGATGCTTTGATTCCGATCGTGGAAGGGGGTTGAATTTGCAAAATTCGCCTAAAGTCGAATGGACCGTATTTACCGCGGCGCTCGGCATCTTAATCCTTGTCTGTGCGCCATTGTTTGCCTTTCCTACTGAGAGCGAACAGATGATTACCCAAATCTACAAAGGTATTACGAATAGCTTTGGCGTGGTCTATCTGTGGGGAGGGGCGGCGGTGCTGATTTTCTGCCTCTGGCTCGCCTTCAGCCGCTTCGGAAATGTGACTCTTGGGGATCCTCAAGAGCCGCCTCAATTCTCAAACTATAGCTGGATTTCGATGCTGTTTTGTGCTGGTGTGGCGACCGGTATTTTGTATTGGGGTTCGATTGAATGGACCTTTTACTATCTTGCGCCGCCATTTGGGATTGAGCCGAAGTCGGTCGAGGCGATCGAATGGGCTGCGACCTACGGTATCTTTCACTGGGGGCCGACCGGTTGGGCCTTCTATTGTTTGCCTGCGCTGGCGATCGGGCACGCGTACTACTGTCGGAAAATTCCCCGCATACGTGTCAGTTCGGCGTGTCATGCAGTCTTGGGACGGCAAACCGACGGGGCGTTGGGAAAGCTGTTTGATCTTTGTTTCATGATCGGCCTGCTAGGGGCTGCTGGCACCTCGCTTGGTTTTGGTACGCCGATGATTGCCGCGGGGGTCAGCCATATCTTTGGAATCGAACAATCTCGTACTCTGATTATCCTTATTTCCGCCCTTTGCGCACTGATTTTTGCGACCAGTGTTTATCTGGGACTTGAGAAAGGAATCCGTCGGCTCAGCAATATCAACATGGGGATGACGTTAGTCCTGCTGGCGTTCATCGGGATAGTTGGTCCAACAGCTTTTATTCTCAAGATGGGGACCAATAGTCTTGGTCTCCTCTTGCAGAATTTTATTCGCATGCACAGTTGGACCGATCCCTTGACGGATTCAATGTTCGTTGAACAGTGGACGGTGTTTTACTGGGCTTGGTGGATTGCGGTGGGGCCGTTCATGGGCATCTTTATTGCCCAGATCTCCCGTGGGCGCACATTTCGTCAAGTTGTACTCGGAACGTTGACGTGCGGTAGCTTGGGTTGTGCGATTTACTACATCGTGCTGGGAAATTATGCGCTTTACTTGGAAACAAAAACTGATTTGTCGATCGTGGCAGTTCAAGCCAGCCAGGGAACCGAAGCCGCGATTATTGCCGTTATTGCCAGCTTACCGGTTTCCCAAGTGATCGTGCCTTTTTTCTGTCTAATCAGTCTGGTATTTCTGGCGACGACCTACGATTCGGCGTCGTACGCGTTGGCTGCCAGCGCATCCCGCTCCTTGGTCGGAGATCTCGCTCCCGCTCGTTGGCATCGCTTGTTCTGGGCGCTCACGTTGGCGATTTTGCCGACCGCATTGTTGGTGGGAGAGCCCGGCCGGGGGAGTTTGCGGGCCTTGCAGTTTGCGTCGTTAATTGTGTCTGTGCCGCTGTTCGCGATCTTTATCGTGATGGGAGTTTCATTAGTTCGCGCGTTGCGACAAGATGAAGAACGCAATTAGCACGTTTCGTTACGCTCACCGAGCTGCGTTCAATTCTGGCATGGCCTGCCGCAAAGCTTGAATGTGGTCCGGTCCCGTGCCACAGCATCCGCCCAATAAGCGAACACCGTCAGCGACCCAGGCGTTGGCACGGCCTGCCAGTTCAGCAGGTGGAATGATGTCAACAAAGTTCCAGTCTGGTCGCGTGAAATAGCCCGATTCCGGATAGACGCCGATCGGTCCCTCCCATCGCTCTCGCACCATCTTTATCGCGGGGGTGATGGTATCAACATCACTGTGCATGATATTCACGACATCAGGGCCCAAGGGGATCAGACAATCGAGCACCTCGTCTAAAGGCAAATTGGTGTCTCCGAAGCTGACCAGTCGTCCATCGTTTAATTTGCAACTGATACCCAGCCAGATCGGTAAATCTGATTTCAATGCTGCCTGCATCGCCAGTTTTGCGTGATGGGTGTCATCCATCATTTCCAGAGCGATCAAGTCGGCGCCTGCTTCGGTTTGTGCGTGAATGGCTTCTTCGTAACAGGCAAGTTCTTCTGCCGGGGAGAGATATTGATCCCGTTTAAAACTGGGAGGCATCGCGGAAAGGGAACCCGCTACGGCAATCGGACGATCAGCGGCCTGTCTGGCAGCAATTGCCAGCTTGATGGCCTTTTGATTGACCTCTTGTACCCGCTCTCCATACCCAGCCGGCTCAAGCATTTGGCGGGTGGAACCGAACGTGTTGGCGATGACTACTTCTGCGCCTGCTGCGATATACGCCAGGTGGGTGTCGCGAACCGCCTCTGGGTGGCTGAGCACTGCTGCGCCGCTCCAGGCGATCTCGTTCATGGGGACCCCGCGACGCTGAAGTTCGGTTCCCGTACCGCCATCGATCAGAATGATCTCATTCGTTGCTAATTGTCGTTGCCAATGCACTGGCAGACTTCCAGTTATGGGGTGATTGGATTCAGCCACGCTGCGTCGAATGTTCCGCTTGTGAACTTAGGGTGGTTTTTTATTCTGCCCCGAGTTCGACGTTTTTGCTTGGAGGCGCAACGGATTATCAAATATGATAACACGTTTTCACGAACGTGTCTTTTGCGGTCGAGGCCTACGATGGATGGTTTAATGATGGAGGTTCCGCTCACGCTCGATATGATTTTACGTCGCGCGGAAACAATTCACGCGGACCGCCAAGTGGTTACTCGTTTGGCCGACAAATCATGGCATCGGTATACCTATGGCGAGATGGCCGAGCGCGCCAAGCGATTGTCGCTGGCATTGAACGCTTTAGGGATCAAGTCGGGCGATCGAGTGGCGACTTTGTGTTGGAACCACTATCGACATCTGGAGGCTTATTTTGGTGTCCCGATTGGCGGTGCTGTTCTGCACACTCTGAACTTGCGATTGCATCCTGATGAGCTGGCCTACATCGTCAATCAAGCTCAAGATAAGGTTTTGATTGTGGATGAATCCCTGTTGGGAACTCTGGCCAGATTTCGCGAGCAAATCCAACCCGAACAAATCATTGTGATTCGGGAGTCGGATGGCGACTTGCCAAGTGAACTGTTTGATTATGAGTTGCTGTTAGCCGATGTCGATCCGGCTGCTTACCAGCAAGTCGCGTTGGACGAAAGCTCCGCTGCAGCCATGTGTTACACGTCAGGAACGGTCGGTCAACCGAAGGGCGTTGTCTATTCGCACCGAGCTGTCACGTTGCACACGCTGGGTGCAGCGTTAACGAGCGGCTTGGAGGTATGGGAACAGGATTGTATTTTGCCGGTGGTGCCCATGTTTCATGTGAATGCATGGGGCTTGCCTTATGTTGCCGCGATGATGGGGGCGAAGCTGGTGCTTGTTGGTCAGCATGTTGACGCGCCTTGTCTGCTGGAGGCATTTGAGCAAGAACAGGTAACGATTACCGCGGGCGTACCAACGATTTGGATCGGCTTGCTGCAAGAACTTGATGCAAACCCGCAGAAGTATAATTTAAGTGCTTTACGGAAATTGGTGGTGGGCGGAGCGTCTCTGGCGAAAAGCCTGATTCAGGCTTTTGAAGAGAGGCATCAACTGCGGCTCGTACAAGCTTGGGGAATGACCGAAACAACACCGATTGGAACGGTTTCGCTGTTGCGAGAGGGACAAGATCAAGCCGGGCAAGATCAGCAGTACGAATGGCGTGCTCGACAAGGTACACCGGTAGCCTTTGTTGAAGTGCGTGCGCGAGGTGATGCTGGTTTGGTCCCTTGGGACGGAAGCACGATGGGGGAACTTGAGGTCCGTGGCCCCTGGATCGCACGAGCTTATTATCAACGTGCGGATACGGCAGATCGATTTACCGATGACGGATGGTTTCGTACCGGAGATATTGTCTCGATCGATACCAACGGTTGCGTCAAAATTGAAGATCGACTCAAGGACCTGATCAAATCAGGTGGGGAATGGATTAGTTCGCAAGATCTCGAAAATACCTTACTTGCACATCCGAGTGTTCTGGAGGCAGCAGTCGTCGCGATTCCGGACGAGAAATGGAGTGAACGGCCGTTGGCCGTTGTCGTGCTCCATGCAGATCAGCAGGTGACTGCTGATCAACTTCGTGATCACCTGCGCGATAAGGTCGCCAAATGGTGGTTGCCGGAAAGATTTGAATTTGTCGAGTCACTTCCCAAAACATCCGTTGGGAAAATCAAGAAATCTGTTTTGCGAGAAATCTACAGCTGACTGGATTGATGAAATTAACTTCACCCACTTGGCTGCTGGTATGCATCCCCAACACTTAGTAACTCAAGGCGGCTTCATTAACGAGGCCAAAATCGTTCTTCCATAACTCGATCAGGCTATTCTCAAGCTGTGGATTGAGTGGAGGTGCTTCCTTCAGCCGGGCCAGTTGCCTGACATGATCCGGCTTGCGTACGCCCGCGATGACTTGGTCAATTTGCTGATGCGACAAGAGAAATCGATAAGCGAGTTCCGGTAGTGGTAGATCGGATAGCTGGCGAATTTGATCGACTCGCTTGATGATCGATTTGAGTCGATCACCCTTCAGCCAACCTGACCGGTGATCGTCTGGGGCGAATTGTGTTGCTGCATTGACATGGCCGCCCAGAATGCCGGATGCAAGTGGCGAGCGAGCCATGAATTTTGGGCGAGATCCCGCGTTCATGCCCTTGATGGCCGATAAGTCTAGCAGATTGGTATCGTCTTGGATGGCATCGAACTGCGTCAGCAATTCCTGAGGGTATGGATGGTGTTTTGCCAGGCTAATTCCTGATTGTTGGATTTTTCCTGCCTGTTTCAGACTCGTGAACATTTCCAAAATCGGTTCATAATCGTGGATCTCATTCCGAGGATTGTGCAAAAACAAGATGTGGACTCGGTCGATTGCAAGACGTCTCAAACTTTCGTCCAGGGAGGCGATGAGATCGGCCGTTGCGAAACTTTTACCCCGATAAGGACGATTGCCCACTTTTGTGTTGATTTTGATTTGCGGGTTTTTCGAGAGCTCTTTTCCCAGGCATGATTCGATAAACCCGTTGCCATAGTTGGGGGCCGTATCGAATTCCAGCAAGTTGTTTTCCACGCAGGTACGTAGCGTTTCCGCGATCTGCTCGAGTTGGATCTGTCCGAAGTCGCCGCTCAAGGGCCAACTACCAATGACGAAAGACACGAAGGGCTTCCCTTTTACGAAAATGATGGGGCAGACACGGGTTCGATTAGGAAATCGCGAAGTGATTTTGTTTTAATTCGTCCAGGCGGTCCAAACCATCTCGCACGAGTGTTACGAAATTGGCTTTGTAGAACTCGAGCAATGGAGGGCTGATAACCGCCGATTTGCTGCAGGTTCGCAATTGCCCGTCGACATCGTATTCATAATCGTCAAAATAATTCTCCTGCTGGCCGCGGGCTGCTTCTGGGGTACCCAGGTAGGGGGAGTAAAAGGCTACCGTGATGTTGTCGGGGTCCAGCAGTTGATTGAAGCGAATCGTATCAAGAATCATCGATTCCGTTTCTTGAGGTAAACCGATGATGTTGTAGGTTGTGCGGCGAATTCCATGTTCTCGCAGCAAGGCGAAGTTCTCTACCAAGCGATCGGTGGCCGCGTGACGGTTGAGACGATCTTCACGAAACGTTTCGCTCGACAACTCAATGCCGGTTCCAATGCCATCCACCTTAAGTCGTTTCAGTAACAGAAAATCTTTGTCTCGCAAATGGTCTGCCCGTGTCTCAATGTAAAGTTTGATGTCCAGATCCGATTTCTCAAGTCGCGCGGCGAGTTCCTTGAGAAGCGAACGATTGATGGTCATGAAATTTGTGTCTTGGCAACGAATTAGCTCAACGCCCAGGCCCACATGCAAGAAGGTCAGTTCCTCCATGATTCGTGCTGCGCTTTTATTACGCAGATACTTTTTCGGTTGGAGTAACGCGCCGGAGGTGGGGCTGGACTGATTGGCGCCATAATATTTTTGAATGACTGTTTCGACGCAGTAGGAACAGGTGAAGATACAGCCTCTCGACAGTTCGTAATCCACGCCTTTTACAACTCGGCCGTTGTAGGGTCTTAGCAGAACCTGTGGATCAAACAGGGTGTAATCGTAGGTGCCGATCGCATCAAGATCCGAGATGATCGGCTGTCTCTTATTCGCCAACGCTTGCCCTTGTGGATCTCGCCAAATGACACCCGGGATTTGTTGGATTGCTGTCCGATTGGGGACGGCAGATGCGACTTGAGTGAGCGCGAGGTCGGACTCTCCAGCAATCAGGAAATCGACGTGTGGGAATCGATCGAGAATCAATTGGGGCGCTGCGGTGGCTTGTAACCCGGCGGCCACACGCAAGGCATTGGTTTCGAGTTCGCGGATCAGATCGTAACCATATTGCACGTTGACATATTCGCCTTCTCCGTGAATGTGAGATGAAATGGCTGACCAAAATAATAGGTCGGGCTGAAAAAGTTCGACTTTTTCTTGCAGGGCTTTGTGGACGTCATCCTCACAGAATTCTACCTGAGCTTCGTAAGACGTTGGACGATACTGGAGATTGGCCGTGTTGAAGGCCAGTTCATTATTCGTCCAGTGCCGAAAGAACGTTGCATCGAACAAGTCGACCTCGTGCCCGGCCTCTTGGAGGGCTGCCGCGTGGGACGCGATCCAGATGGGGGTAATTCCTCGCCCCCATTTATTTGGATTTATCAAAAGAATTTTGGCCACGTTTTCACTCCTTTGCCAAACCTAGCCAGCGATGCTGCTGTTTGATACGCAATCTGTGACAACGGGTCAATACAAACTCTTTCTGGAAGGGAGCTCAGACGGGATGATCGGGCCTCTTGCAGTGATGAAACCCGAGGATGGAAAACGGTTGACTTGCGATGCGTCTGAGCGTGCAGGAAAGCTCTTCTTTCCCGAGCAGTTGCCGTCCATGATGGTCAGACCGACAAGCGAGCAGCCTTTGTGGAATCGGTTGGTTGGTTGTTTCAGAATCCTTGTGAGGAATCGCGAAAAGTTTGGGCCGGATATCGGATTTCGATTGGGACGCTTGGGGTAAAGTCAGGTTGGCGGACGGGGGCAGTCTCGATTTTTAGCCTTCAAGGCCAGAGAAACGTTTCGTAACCGCAACCAAAGTTGCCATTTCGCCAAGCGGTGTTAACGCTTGGTTGAATAAGCAGAGTGCAATACGTGGCGTGAAATACGACCGTTAGCTAAAGTGAGGGTTGGTAAGTCCAGAAGGAAGAATCGAGGCGGAAACATGAAAAGGCGTCAACGAAGACTGCGTAAGAGCTACCAGCCTAGGCTGATCGAGTCCTTGGAGAACCGAAATCTATTGACGGGTTTCACTGCGTTCAACGGTTTGTTTTCAAGTGGCGACACGAACGAAAACACCACCTTCTACTCGGACGTGGGTGGCCGAGATTCAGCCGGTCCATTGGTTGACGTTGAAACAGGAGAAGCGACTCAAGTTTTGCTAACGACCTCCCAGGTCGGAGTGCACTTTGGTGGTAATGGATCGCCACCCGCCTCGGGGACGGATGCCCATTCGATATTTGATGGCTTTGTTGATTTTTCTGCGGGGGGAGAACGAAGTATTGAGGTGTCTTCGGGCGACGCTTATCAATATTCGTTCGAGAATCTTGATGCGGGGGCGACTTACGAGTTTGCCGGAACTGCAATTCGCGGTAACAGTGGTTACACGGATCGTTGGACGTTGATTGAGTTGCAGGGGGCGGTGTCTGCTACGGCTGATCACAGTACGGGACCAGGCGTGGTACGAAGTGGCTTGCCCTCCAATCAAATAGCGATCTGGACGGGCAACAATGCATCTTCGGGCGAGGGCTATGTGGCTCAATGGCTGGATATCGATCCAGGAGCGGACGGTACCTTTCATGTGACCTCCACCCAGTACACTGGGCCCGTGCCGACACAAATTAATAGCAGTGGGGAGGCGGATGGCAGTAAAGGCTACGGTATTTCCGGAATCCGACTTGTCGAAAACGTTCCGGCCGGACCTCCAGCCGTCGAAAACTTGATCGCCTCGGAGGTGATGGCCTTTGAGGCCACGGTGGGCGGTCGAGTCACGACCACGGGTGGGCAAGTTCCTGAGATAACCGTTTATTATGGTGAGACGGACGGCGGGACTAATTCGCAACAATGGCAGAATTCACTCGACTTGGGAAAAGCGAGTCGTGAGTTTTCTGCGATTCTGGATGGGTTAGATCAGGCCACGACGTATTACTATCGCAGCTTTGCTGAAAATAGTCTGGGAAATGACTGGGCGGATTCTTCCCCGTCATTCACGACCTTGAGCGCTAGCCCGCCAGAGTTGCAAATCTTACCCGCCGAAAATGTGGGGGCGTTTGCAGCTGAATTGACTGGGCGAATCACCAATACGGGTAACGATGCGCCGATTGTGACCGTCTATTACGGCGACAATGATGGCGGCACGAACAAGGGGAGCTGGGATGAATCGATCGAGCTTGGGGTCCAGAGTGGAACATTCACTGCGGCCGCGAGTGATCTAGATCCAACGAGTCAATATTTTTTCTCAGCCCGTGCGCAGAATTCATTAGGCAGCCAATGGACCGATTCGTTGTCGTTTACTACGACGGAAACTCCGCCTTTGCAGATCAGCGAGTTTGTTGCTGACAATGCGACGACGTTGACAACACGAGTACGAACCACGCCGACCGCTTCTTTCCGAGGCGACCGTCTGACTCCGGATTGGATCGAATTGCATAATCCAACCGCGACGGTGGCGGATGTTGGCGGTTTCCACATCACCGATGATTTGGGACAGCCACGGCAATGGAAAATTCCAGCAGGTACTCTGATTGCGGCTCGCGGTTATCTGGTGGTGTTTGCATCTGGTTTGGATATCCGCGATAGCCGATTAGATGAGCGAGGTAATTTGCATACCAACTTCCAGCTGGCCAGCAATTCTGGAGCTGAGCTTGCCTTGACCGACGCAGAGGGCGAAGTGGTATTTTCGCTCACCAATTTGCCCGTTCAGAGTGAAGATATTGCGTACGGAGTAGATCAGATCGGTACGGAACGTTTCTATGCGTCACCTACTCCCGGCGAGAATAATGCGAATGACGTGCCTAAGGCACCTCAGATTAGCCATTCGAGTCAGACGTTTACCGGGTCGATCGTCGTCGAATTAAGCCCTGCACTTCCTACTCATTCGGTGCGTTACACGTTAAACGAACGATCACCAACAACGTCTTCAACGCTCTATTCGGGACCCATTACGATTGATTCGACCACACAATTGCGCGCAATTTCGGTGGCGCCCAATGGCAAGTCCAGCACTGTCGTTGGTGAGTCGTATATTGAACTGGCCAGAAGTGTGACTGACGATACGTCAAATCTACCCATCGTGATTGTTGACACGTTTGGTGATGGGGTGCCGGGAAGGGGCTCGAGTTTTGGTGACGCATTTGTCGGGATTATTGAGCCAGGTGAAAACGGTGAAGCATCCCTGACCAGTGAATTCGATGTCGAGACGCGGGCAGGAATACATGTGCGAGGTTCCAGTTCAGCTGGCTTTTCCAAGAAACAATACCGGGTGGAGCTTTGGGATCAGCGAGACGAGGATCAGAAGTACCAAGTGCTGGGAATGCCGAAAGAGGCCGACTGGATTTTTTATGGCCCGGGGCAGTATGATCGCTCGCTGGTCGCCAACCCGTTGATGTATGACTTGAGTAATCAGATCGGGCAGTATGCTACTCGAACGCGTTGGGTCGAGATGTATCTGAATAGCAACGGCGGAACTGTTAGCTCGTCTGACTACGTTGGCTTGTATGCGATTATGGAAGTCATTGAGCAGGGGGATGATCGCGTCGACGTGGAACTGCTCTCAACAGGTGCTGGCGGGGTGCCCGTGAATGGTGGGTTTGTCTGGAAGAATGACCGAGGCAGCGCTTATGTCGATCCGGATGATACAACTTCCGCCCAGCGGCGACACATTGATGGTTGGATCAACGATCTGAAACGAGCCGCGTCTGGAGCGAACGCAGGTGATCCGCTGCGTGGTTATGAAAAATACTCCGACGTTGGCAGCTTCATCGATCACAATATTCTGAATCTGTTTGCCATGAATGTCGATGCGATGCGGCTGAGTTCGTTTTATCACAAGACGGCGGAAGGTAAGCTGGTCGCTGGTCCGATCTGGGATTTTGATCGGTCGTTGGATTCGACCGATGGTCGTGACAACAATCCGCGAACCTGGTACGGATCCGGAGACTCGACGCGTTATTTTAATGACAGCGATCGCGTCATGTCTTGGTGGCCTGATATGTTCGACGACGCCGATTTTGTGCAGGGCTATATCGACCGTTGGACAGAACTCCGTCAAAACGAGTTGAGTCTCGAGAATGTCTACGCCACGATCGATGCACATGCCGCAGAAATTTCAGATGCGGCTGCCCGCGATTATCGTCGTTGGTCTGGCTCCCGCTACAGCACCTTTGCGGGAGAAATTCGACATCTCAAAGACTGGATCGAAGATCGAGTCAATTGGATCGACTCCAAATGGATGGACCCACCTAAATACAGTGAAGCCAATTCCCAGCTTTCGGTTGGCGCTAAAGTGTCGCTAAGTTCATCGCAGGGCACCGTCTACTACACGTTGGATGGAAGTGATCCACGCGGTGATAACGGTGCGATTCGGCCGGAAGCAATCAGAGCGACGGTACCCGTTTCAATCGACGGCTTTACCCGCATCACAGCACGCGTTTACAAATCCGGCCACGGATCATCACGGAATGGATATGAGGCGACGGGAGACGATTGGTCAGCACCGTCCACGGCCGTCTACTTTAATGACCCGCCGGCAGCTGCTGGAAACCTGGTGATTAGTGAAATTAACTACAATCCTTCTGACCCGACAGCGGCAGAAGAGTTGCTTGGTTTCGACAATAACGACGACTTTGAATTCATCGAATTGTTGAATGTGAGTGACCAGCCGCTGGTTTTAACAGGCTCCCGTTTGGCAGTGGCAGATTACGAAGGTGAGGAAGAAGGGGTTGCGTTTGATTTCTCCAAGGGTTCGATCAACACCCTCGCGCCGGGTGAACGATTGATTGTGGTAGAGGATGCAAACGCTTTTGCAGCTCGTTACGGCAAAGGAGCTCCAGTTGCAGGAGAGTGGAATGGTTCGTTGAGCAACAATCGAGAACAGCTCACCCTATTGGCTTATGATGGAGCGATCATTCAGCAATTCGCTTACAACGATAGTGGGCTTTGGCCTGGCCGCGCCGATGGGAATGGCAGTTCGCTTGAGATCGTGAATCGAGATGGCAATTTGGATGATCCTCGCAATTGGCGAGCAAGTGTGATGTTCAACGGATCTCCGGGGGGGACGGATGCAGCACCGCTGGGAGTTGTCGTCAACGAAATCTTGGCCCACACGGATCCGCCCGTAACACCGCCGGATTCAATCGAACTTTTCAATCATACATCGACGGCGATTGATTTGGGGGGATGGTATCTCAGCGATTCCAGCGAGAATATGCTGAAGTACCGGATTGCGAACGGTACGGTGTTGGCAGCCGGTGAGTATTTGGTGTTTGACGAAAACGACTTTAATCCAACACCTCTCAATCCGGGCCCAAATGATTTTGCGCTGAGCAGTGCACGCGGTGATGATGTCTGGTTGGTTGTGGCGGAGGGTGGACAGCCCTCGGAATTTGCTGACGATGTGCACTTTGGGGCGACTCCCAATGGTGAATCGATTGGCCGTTTGCCAAATGGCAGTGGTGTGTTTGCTCCGATGTCGCAACGCACGTTGGGTGCCACGAATTCGGCTCCTCGTGTGGGGCCCGTTATTATCAGCGAGTTGAATTACAATCCGGGTTCTGTCTCCATTCAAGCACTCGTGCTCGATCGGTCGATGACAACCGATGACCTGGAATTTGTCGAAGTCTTCAATTCCACCGGCCTCCCGATCAATTTGACCGATTGGCGCATGCGAGGCGGTGTTGATTACGATTTCGATGCCGGTTTGCAATTAGCTGCAGGACAGGCTCTGCTGGTTATTCCTTTCGATCCTGACAAACCCGAAAATGTCAATCGTACCGCAGCCTTCCGGGCGCACTACCAACTGGATGCGTCAGTGAAACTGGTGGGTGGCTATGACGGCCAACTCAACGATCAAGGTGAATCTGTTCGCCTTGATCGACCGGATTCACCACCGGCCGAGGACCCCGATTACATACCGAACATGTTGGAGGATCAAGTCACTTACGATGTGGTGGCCCCTTGGCCCAACGCCAACGGAACTCGCACCTCCTTGACACGTGTGACAACTACCAGTTTTGGGAGCTTCCCCAACAGCTGGGTGGCCGCAACGCCGAGTCCCGGGCAAACTGACTTTGATGTGGATCCAGTCTCGGGAGACGTGAATGGCGACGGCAATACGGATTCAGAGGACATCGATCTGGTTTGCGTCGGCGTTCGGACGGCCGATCTTGTTTACGATCTCAATCAAGACGGTAGCACCGATTTGGCGGATGTTCTCTTCCTGGTTGAATCGGTTTTGCAAACCACTGCCGGCGATGCCAACGCAGATGGAGTCTTCAATTCAAGCGATCTCGTGCAGATTTTTGCGAGGGGAGAGTATGAAGACGGAATCGCCGACAATTCGGTTTGGTCGGAAGGTGATTGGAACTGCGATGGGGATTTTGATTCGAGTGATCTGATCGTTGCCTTCCAGGCCGGAAGTTACCAAGCCGGAGCGGTTCTCGCTGCGACCCGAGGTGTGGGGGATGTAAGATCTCAGCTCCCGGATCTGACCATTCAGGTAGGAAATGACAAGCGGGAGAATTCGACGGCGGACCCGTCCGCAGAAAACTCCGCCTGGCAGGATGCACGGGATTCCCGTCGTCCCTTGTTGCAGGCAGACCAGGTCGAGGCGCGCGATGCGGTGTTTGACTCGGACCAATCATTCTTGAATTCGTCTTCGGATCAAGCGATGGAGGATCTTGATCTTGATCTGCTAATCGCCGAAGAAAATCGCTCGGTTTAGACCGAGCCAGCAACTCGACTCGCGTAGACTCGACTCGCGCATGTGGTACACTCCACTCCGGTTTGATTTCCCTTGCGCTGAGGTTCGGTATGTCGAATTTTATCCATCTTTTTCCACTCTCCGTTTATCACGCTTCGGTGGAGCTATCCCCCGAGTACAAAAGTCAACTGGTTCAGCTGATTTTGGAGATGGAAACGGCTGCGAGCAAGGAACAATCGCACAGTGCTTGGCTCGGGGATACCTCCGGTTTTGAGTTCTTATTTCAAAGGGACGAATTTCGCGAATTCTATCGACGGATTGCGGAGGCCGTGAAGGATTACACGACCAAGTTGGGTATGAATAACGATTTGATCGACTTTTATTTTCAACGTTCGTGGGCGACGGTGACGCGCCGTGGCGAAAAAATTAATGAGCATTCGCACGATCAGTCAAACATTAGCTTCGCCTACTATTTGCAGAAACCACCAGGATCAGGCGGCATCAATTTCATTACCTACAATCACCCCAATGAACTATCTCGCGGCATCTTTACTCCCGCCAAGGCGGAAATAGGCTTTATCGATCGCCCCAGTATGCTCACCTGGAACAACGTTTCGATTGAACCTAAGGAAGACGAAATCTACATCTTTCCTTCGAAGACGTTGCACTCCACAACCGCGAGTGAGTCGGACCAGCCGAGAATCTCGATCTCAGCTGACATCACACTGATGTTACGTGACAGCCAAGGGCATGAAACGATGATGCCCCACTATCGGAATTGGCGATCGTTTGATGAATAGCCGACTGTCGCCGCTTCTTTTTGCCTGTGCACTTTCCGAGAGATGAGCCTGAGTCGGTAAAGTCTGATTCTGCGATGATGGCTTGGCAACGGAGTCGCTTGCCGACACTGTCGGATTCATCCTCGTCGCTCTCAAGCTTATCGTCTTCCTGGCTTGATCGGGTTGTCTAATCGGATTCTTCGGGAAGATCGGAAGCGTTTCGAGCAAAGATTACAGAAGTCGACCGTGCTTTGCTGGCGACCGCTTGCTAAGAAATGCTATGATCTGTAAACTTTGGAGTGCAGATTCGCAAGTCGCCGCATGTCGATGACGGGCGAATACTCGGGGACGTAGCTCAATTGGGAGAGCACCGGCTTTGCAAGCCGGGGGTTAGGGGTTCAAGCCCCCTCGTCTCCACTTTCTTTTTTCTTTCTTTAAATCGTGATTGTCGCCATCGTTGCGCTGTCTGAGCGATTTCGGACCCGGGCAAAAAAAACAAGGCGCCGGATCCAGGCCCGGTTAGGCCGCTGATCTCGCTTGGTGTGTCCGAGCTTCCACCTTGGATTTTGCTAACTGGTAGAGTTGGGAATCGATGGGATTCAGCGCTCGTAGGTACGCCTCGTCCTTGGGCGATACGGTGACCGAATTCAATGATTTGTTCCGATAAGCACGGTTGATTAGCTCTTCCGTGGGTGGGGCAATGGAAACTCGCAGCAAAACGAGTAGGGCGTCGAAAAAATCTGTCAATTGATCGGTGACGCCAACCAGATCGTACGCAGCCAGTGTTGCCCTCGCCGACTCTGCTGCAGAACAGTTGTCAGCCATCTTCAGGTTTCCCGAAAGAACCTCAAATTGCTTATCGCGGAACCGATATTGAACTTGCTTGCAGCGGATGAATTCGGAAAAACCCAACTCTCGAGCCGCTTTTATGGTCGGCTCATGATAGGCGGGATTAGCGGGTTTGATATTGAATCGTAACCAAGTGTAGACCGAGCGGGTGCGGCTGACTGGATCCCGAATAAGCGTGCAGATCTGACGTTGTTCGATGTCAGGGATGAAATGGTGATGAATTTGCCCAACGTGGCCGGATAGGATCGGCCAGCGAGCCCATTCGGCCCATTCTTGTCGACTCGGATCAACTGTGGTTAATAAGTCCAGACGGTTTGAGACACAGTGAAATGGAAAGAGGTAGTTCAAGGCGACGGTAATCGTCGAGCCCCCCGTTTTCGATACATGATCAAATAACAGACGTTGCCCTGGCGGGAAATCAGCTGTCATCGATTCCAGCATTTGGCGTAATCGGCTGCGAATTGTTGGATCTTGGGCCAAGATCGGCGTTGGTAATTCTTCCGAACTGGAGAGGATAAGTGGCAAAAGACTTTTTGTGCCTCTTGCGTCCCTTCCTGTCAGGCAGCCATAGAGCGCCTTCGTCAGTTGGGTCCGTTCTCGAACGAGTCGTAAGGGTGCCGTTCGGCCAACGTCTGAGGCAAGAAATCGACTAATCACCGATGGGGGAATGTGGTCGATCTGTAATTCTTGCTTCAGATAGGCGGCGATTCGCCCTACTTCGCGTTTAGTCGCTTGTCGACTAAGAGTGTCGAGGAACCTCTGAAGCAGCTGCTGCATACGTCCGATCCCTGTCTGTTATCAGCCAGCGTTTTTCCCGCTCTCCGGTGCGGTGAGCGTAACCTATTTTAAACACGTTTCCAACGGCAGTTGTTTGCGGTCAGCTGGGCCCGAATTGCGTGCGGACCAACGCTTGTCAACGCTGCCGGCAGCGTTGACAAGCGTTGGGATCTCTTGACTTTTTCCTTATATTGGTCTGTCCATGAACATTGGCATCGCGATGAAACGAACGGATTTGTCCTGGCTCTAGGGCGTCCAAAAACAGTCTGCCAGACGAATTGTCGATTAGTGCTTTGTTTGTGCACCTTATTCGTTGATTTCATGGATTTTACGAGTAGATTGTGTCCTGAAGCACCGTATCAATACTGACGATTTGGCGCACAGGCGAAACATGGGATTCTCAGGAGGAAGCGTGATGAAGAAATGTTGGGTATTCATGATTGGGGTCATCTGGGCGGCCTCCGTCCATGCTTCGCCGACAGGCATAAGTATTGGCCTCAATTTTGGCGCCGATGAGCCCAACGGCGGTCTCGAGGGTGTCATTGAGGGGCCAGCTGGTGTGGTCGGAACTGCGAATTGGAATAATCTGGAACTGGCGGGTGATATTTACGAAGACGTTTTCATAGACGCGAATGGAACTGAGGTAGGAACTGGTGTCGAAGTCGAATGGGCTTCCAACAACACTTGGTCGAGTGACGGACGTGGGGAAGCGAACAACAGTGCGCCCGCTGGGAACGATCGGGCGTTGATGCTGGGCTATCTGGATACGTCGGATACGTCAATCACCGAAGTAAGTATTAGTAATTTGCCATCCGAGCTTTCCAGCGGGTTTGATGTTTTTGTCTATGTCCAGGGAGGTGTGAACGGCCGAGGCGGAACTTACACATTGTCTGCTGGGGGCGTCACCGTCGCTCAGGACAATCTTCAGACCGGGCCGTTTGACGGAACGTACATCGAAGGCGAGGAAGGAAATTATCTCGTCTTTCCAGGATTGAGCGGTGATAGTCTCACTGTTGAGGCTCAGGCCACCACGCCCGATCTTTTCCGCGCAGCCTTGAATGGTATCGAAATCTGTGCTCCGGGTGCTTGCTTGGCTTTGCCGACGCCGGTTGCCGGCCGCGGAACCATTGGAGATCAAGTCGTTTCGACTCGGCTCGAAAACCCGGTCTACGGTCCCGGTGATGCCAACCAGGCTGGTTTGGCTCAAGCTTGGTATGCTCAAGGAAACCCAGGTAGCAAAGCAGGCGTCGATTCGGTGGCCCTGGAATCGGATCCCGCCGTACCCGTTTTTCGAGCGGGACATGGTGCGACTTGGTGGACAGGAAGCGTGGAGAGTTTTGGTGATCTGGTCAAGTATCCGGAGGAAATTGCTCCGGCCTGGGATCCTGAAGCGGACAATAACGATACTTACACGGTAAAGGCACAGGGTGAACTCCTGGTACCCGAATCGGGCTCTTATCGTTTCACTGATGGCGTCGATGACTTCACTTACTTAGCGATTGACATCGATAAAAGTGGTGTTGCGGGCGACAATCCCGATGAGATTTTAATTGACGACAACAATTGGACGACACCGCTCCGTGATGGCAACAACGGAGGCGGTGGGTACGGTGAGGCTGATTTCGACATCGCCGATGGTGGTGAGTGGTTGGCCATTGAAGTCAACATTGCGGAAGGCGGCGGCGGCGACAGCGGAGTCATCTATTGGGATTACGATGCCAACGCTCCTGCGGGGCAGCGACTGGGTGGCGCCGAAGGGTTCCCTGAGTTTGTTGAAGATCCGTTGTTTGAAGAAGACGCTGAGAACATGTTTATCCCCGACAGCCACTTGCGATCCTCGATCAAACCACTGTTGAGCGGTGATTTGGTGGGTGAACTCACCGAGGTTTCGCTTGGTTGGGAATTCGAAATTGATGGGGATACGGATAAGGCAGATCGTTTTGTATTAGAAAATAAGGACGAGAACGTCTACACCACGATGCTCGACGTCGATGGCGTCAACGTGATTGTGAACGCTACCGGTGATTTGCAGGCGGGAGATGCATTCCAAATTATCGATGCGGATCAGATTACGGGGACTCCCGTGATCTCCTCAAGCGATCCCTCTCAAGAATGGTCATTCAATGCTGCGACGGGGCAGTTGATCTTCGGTGCTGCCTTGACAGGTGATTACAACGGCAATGGTCTTTTGGATGCCGATGACTTGGATTTGCAGGCCTCTGTAGGTATTGCTAATAACGATCTTTCGTACGACCTTAACGATGACGGAGTTGTCAATTCGACTGACCGACGGGTTTGGGTCAACGATTTGAAGAACACCTGGATGGGGGATGCAAATCTCAACGGTGCGTTTGACAGTTCCGACTTGGTGGCGGTTTTTGCTACTGCGAAGTATGAAACCACCCAGGCCGCCACATGGGGGCAGGGTGACTGGGATGGAAACGGCGTTTTTGATTCGGGTGACCTTGTCGAAGCGTTCAGTAACGCAGGTTACAACGTCGGTGAAAAACCCGGTGGTCCAAATCCGGCAACGGCAGCCGTTCCTGAACCGTCTAGCATCCTGTTATTGCTGATTGGTTCGCTCATGATGCTTCGGCTTCGTAAGTCGTAGTCGCGGCGCTGATACTTAATGTTGAAACGGGAGACCTCGTCTTGAGGCCTCCCGTTTTTTTTCGGGGGGCTTGGGCGATTGAGTGCAGGCGATTGAGTGCAGGCGATTGAGTGCAGGCGATTGAGTGCAGGCGATTGAGTGCGGGCGATTGAGTGCGGGCGATTGAGTGCAGGCGGAACGCGTTAAGGTGCGGGGGTCGTGTAAGCTGTTCCTTTGAGCTGGGCATTGTTGCGGCCTCGTTAGGACTTGAACCGATGTTGGATCAGGCGGTTCCACTGAAAAGCTGTGACCATGGCGAAGGGTTTTTTTGCGTGCCGGAAGTTGAAAAAACGACTGAATCATCATTGCGTGACCGTCTTGCCTTGGATCGGACGGTACTAGCCAACGAACGCACCTTGTTGGCTTATGTTAGAACGGCCATGATGCTTGCCGCCACGGGGGCAACGGCGATTAGTTTCTACAGCGATCGATGGTTTCCACTTGTGAGTGGCTGGTTTTTGATCGCCTTAGGATTGGTGATTGCGACCGTTGGTGCAATTCGCTTTCGAAATCTGGCAAGATCACTGAAATGATTCTGAGACGAGCCTCGCGTCCGCAACGCTGGCCAATTCTGAACTCTTTTTCACGATGCATTCGGACATTCGTTGTGGTTTAATGCTGGCTGGACGGTGTGGGTGTATTTTCCATGGCAGCAGGTGTTCGGATGCAAAACTTTTTGTTCGCGATTTCGTGCTTTGTTTGCTTGGCTTGCACCGTGTGTGGCCAGACGGTTGAGAAACCGCCGTTGCGAGTGGTGGTGGCGGGGCTTTCGCATGATCACGTTCATGCCGTTCTGCGACGTCATCTCCGGGGGGATCTCCAAATTGTCGGAATTGCAGAGTCAAACCGTGAGTTAGCGAAGCGGCATGCCGATCGGTACGGCTTTAAGATCGATCTGGTTTCGAATTCGCTTGCTGATCTGCTTGAGAAGACAGAACCTGAAGTGGTTTGCGACTATGGTTCGATTTACGGTCACCTGAACACGGTTCAGATTTGCGCACCGCGAGGCGTTGACGTGATGGTTGAGAAACCTCTGGCGGTTAGTTTAGAGCACGTGCGTGTGATGGAACGCTTGGCGGCAAAGCATGGAATCAACCTAATTACCAATTATGAAACGACTTGGTATGCCAGTCATCTAGCGGCTAAACGCTTGTTAACCGAAGCAGCGACTTTGGGTGAAATTAGAAAAATCGTTGTGCATGATGGGCATCCTGGTCCTGCAGAAATTGGTTGCAGTCAGGAATTTCTCGCTTGGCTAACTGATCCTCGCTTGAATGGTGGCGGTGCATTGACTGATTTTGGTTGTTATGGCGCCAATCTGTCCACTTGGTTCATGAACGGGCAGAGGCCAACCAGTGTGACTGCGGTGACTCAACAGATAAAACCTGATCGGTATCCTCAGGTTGATGATGAAGCTACCCTGGTGCTGACCTATCCGAAGGCTCAAGCAATTGTGCAGGCGAGTTGGAATTGGAATTACAACAGAAAAGATATTGAAATCTATTGCCAGCATGGCTTCGTTCACTGTCTCAATTCGAAGCAGATGCGGACAATGCGTCCCCCATCGAATGAGGTAATGGGGCAGGTCGCTCCACCGATTTCTGCACCGCACGGTGATCCGTTTGAATATCTAGCTGAGGTGGTGAGGGGAACGATCCAAGTCAAGCCGACCGATCTATCGTCATTGCAGAATAACGTAACGGTCGTTGAGATCCTGGAGGCAGCGAAGATTTCTGCTGACACATCAAGAACGGTTCGGATGGACGAATTGAAAGCCGACTGATTTGAGGCCTCTTCGGCTATCTCGGATCGTGAAAACGATATCCCACGCCACGAATCGTTTCGATCAACTTGGCCTAACTGCTGAGCTTTTTGCGAAGGGCTCGAATGTGCACATCGATCGTTCGTTCCAGAACGATCGCATCGTCACCGAGTGCTGCGTCGATTAGCTCTGGACGACGAAAACCCCTTCCCATGTGTCTCATCAGCGCTTTCAGCAGAAGAAAGTCACTCTTGGTGAGCTGCGAATTTCTCCGCCGGGTTGGTTGACCGTAATCAGCCAGCCGTTTTCAACGGAGTGCGCGCATTGCTGACCAAATCGTCGACTTGATGCACTTTCGCCAGCACACGGACGCTGAGCCTGAACAACTCCATGGCCATGGTTTAAGTTCGGTTCGAGCCCGACACGGTGGGTCGGTGGGTCGGTGGGTGGCAATGTGCTGCGCTTGACTCCGACCGAATTTAAATTGCTCTGGAAATTGGCTAGCCGTCCTGGATACGTGTTGTCTCGCAACGAATTAACCAAGCTTTGTAAAGGAGCCGATGGGGCAACGGCCGTTCAGTCGCGGACCATCGATGCTCATATTAAATCGATTCTTCGTAAATTGTCAGAACGATCGAGGCTCATCGAAACGGTGCACGGTGTTGGCTATCGGTTTCAAGAGCCCTCCGCCGTTGTCGGCTGAACCTGGGCGATGCCCAGGTATTGTTCTTCCTCATTAAGTCAATTCAAAAATAAAATCTCCACTGCTAACCAGTGAGGCCGGCCCGTAGCGGAAGCCGGCTCAATCGAAATCGATGACCAGAATTGGGAAGGATTAGCATCGGTTTTTCACTTGAATGCTACCGCATTGAGGGCCGCGAAGGTGAGAGCGAGGCCTGTCAGCCGCCGCCGCAGAAAATGGAAATGATCGGGTTTGGCAGCGTTTACAGTCGATTCGCCCTCAGGATGTGAATGGAAAGAAACATGCGCGGACGCAGTCGGTCGATTGAATCAACGGTTGCACGTTTTACACCGCGGCGATTTCTCGATATACTGAAGCGGATAATACGAGCGATTGCGCTCAAGCCTTCGGTAATCACGAACTGGTGGTTGAAAGCTCTTTCTTTCGCGGTTTGCAGCTCTGCGCGGAGTGCTGGCGGTAGTTCTGTTCACGTCGGTTTGAAGGGAAGGAGCGTCGTGGTTAGCAGGCTGCTTTTGGGCGGTTTTCGCGTTCGTGTTTCTAACGTCGGCTCCGCACGACTCGCTTGGCGTTGGTGATACTGCATTCGACTTCATTATTGCAACGCCATCGTCGAAAGATGTTCAAGTATTTGAGCTTTGTGCCGCACTAAAAGCGATACTTTTGTTGCGTTGCCTTCCAGGATGGGTGGAAGCGTTGATCAGGACGATCATGCACGGTTTAAAGGAACAGTTAGAAAGAAAAGATGACTTGAAGCGAAGCTGGTTTGTTTTCGTCGCCAGATCACGATAACGAACATTCACAGCGGGCATCGAAACGCTTTGGGCGGGTCCATCCAATCGGGAGAACAACTTGTTAAGCAAATCCGAACAACGAGTGTTGCGAACCTTTCGTCGCTTTTTGATGACTCCAGGCGAAATGCTGTGCTTTTATGGTCCCAATTTGAAGCAAGATAAAGCGACCCTTGAGTTACTGGCCGACAAAGAATTTCTGGTCAAAGAAAAATTCCAAGGCGGATACTCTCTGACGAAAGCAGGCTTTGCCGCAATGAACTCCTGCGAGTGACTCATGAGTAAATTGTGGGCTGCTGTACAGGGCATTACCGGATCCGCCTCTTAACTGGTAAGCGGTTACCTCAGACTAGATTTTCTGACGACGCGAAGAGATGAACGGATAACGTGCCTAGGCTTCTTTCAACGCTAGGCCCTTTGATCAACCGGTTTTTTGGGGACGTCCCGTGATAAGCCGGAGGCAGTTTGTCCTGCGACATGAGTTGGCACATCGTTTCATGCTGCCAAATTCCGGTGATTCTCACCGCTTGGCTACCTCTAGGTGCAACCGGGTTGAGTAAAAACTATGATAGGGGCTGAGGAGTCATTGGGAACCCTCGGGGCCGGTAATGGTTTTGATAGAAGCGAAGCATCTTCCGAGGACCGGCGGTATACTCCCGTGCGCTACAAGCGGGATTTCGTAGGATTGAAAGGATAAGCGATGAGTAACAAGGCAAAGGTAGCCATGGTTGGATTGGGATTTGGAGCTGAGTTTATTCCGATCTATCAACAGCATCCGCAAGCCGAGGTTGTGGCCCTCTGTCGTCGGAACGAGTCTGAGTTAAACAAGGTCGGCGAACAATTTGGGATCTCGAAGCGATATACGAACTATGACGATGTGTTGAATGATGCGGACATCGATTATGTCCACATTAACAGTCCGATCCCGGACCATGCATGGATGTCTTTAAAAGCGCTCGATGCCGGAAAGCATGTGATGTGCACGGTTCCCATGGCGACGACCATCGATGAGTGTCGGCAGATCGTGGATAAAGTCCAATCAACCGGACTGAAATACATGATGGCTGAGACTGTTGTCTACAGTCGGGAGTTCCTTTTCATCAAAGAACTCTATGACAAAGGTGAGCTAGGAAAGATTCAACATCTTGCCGCATCGCATCCCCAGGATATGGACGGTTGGCCGAGCTATTGGGAGGAAATGATCCCAATGCATTACGCGACTCACGTTGTTAGTCCCTGTTTAGGGCTTTTGGACGGTACCGCAGAATTTGTCAGCTGTTTTGGTAGTGGTACGGTAAGGGATGACATTGCGAAGAAATCTGGTAATCAATTTGCCGTTGAATCGTGCCACATCAAAGTCAAAGACAGCGATGTGACGGCGCACATTTGGAGATTTCTCTACGACGTGGCGCGTCAATATCGTGAGAGTTTTGATGTCTACGGAACAAACCGAAGCTTTGAATGGACTTTGATCGAAAACGAACCTCATGTAATCCACACGGCCAAGAAAACTGAGGCGGAGATTCCAGAAAAAATCGAAGTTCCGGATTTTGCTCATCGACTTCCGGAAGCGATCCGTCGCTTTACTCAACCGGCTGAGATTCATGATTCTGAGCATTTGTCGTTTGTGCAAGGTGGTGGCCACGGTGGATCTCATCCCCATTTGGTACACGAATTTGTAAGTGCACTGATGGAGGACCGAGATCCATGGCCAAACGCGGTGCAATCTGCGAATTGGACTTGTGTTGGGATTTGTGCTCACGAATCGGCCGTTAAGGGCGGTGAAATTGTTCGCTTACCTAAGTTCACGTTGGCGTAGACTGTCACTAGCAAGATCGTTTTCATGGATCGAGAGATAAATTGAGAATCGAGCGGAGAATCCTTCCAATGGTGCGTTCAGCTTTATGGCTTCCGTTGTTACTCGTGAGTTTGTTATCCGGTGCCGCCGAGGCAAAGGATAAGACTCTCAGACTGCTTTTTTTGGGTGATCAAGGCCATCATCAACCTGCGTTACGAGCGCGACAACTGATTCCAGTGCTGGCCGATCGGGGCATCCAGGTCGACTATACGGAAGATCTGGGGAAGACATTGTCAGCCGAGAGATTGGCTCAGGTTGATGGTTTGATGCTTTATGCAAACATCGATCGCATTGAACCGGACCAAGCGGAGGCGTTGTTGAAATTTGTGGCGGATGGCAAGGGATTTATTCCCTTGCATTGTGCCTCCTATTGTTTTCGCAACAACGATGACATCGTTGCTCTGATGGGAGCTCAATTTCAACGACATGGAACGGGGATCTTTCGCGTCAAGCCCCATGCGCCTGCTGATGCCCATCCAATCATGGATGGTTATGGAGGGTTTGAGAGTTGGGATGAAACTTATGTGCACACCAAGCACAACGAACGAAACCGGACGGTATTGGAATTTCGTCAGGAAGGTGGCGAACGCGAGCCGTGGACCTGGGTGAGACGGCATGGCAAGGGGCGTGTTTTTTATACGGCCTGGGGCCATGATCATCGGACCTGGAGCAATCCGGGCTTCCAAAACCTGGTGGAGCGAGGCATTCGTTGGGCTTGCGGTGATGATCCCAAAAAAGCAGGCCCTTTTACTGATCGGGGAGCTTTTGTCGTCCCACCGATGACGAAACCGCGAACTGACGTGGCTGCTTTTGAATACGAAGACGTGGGTCCCGAGATCCCCAACTACACTCGCAGTAATCGTTGGGGAGTCCAAGGGGATCCCATGACTCGAATGCAAAAACCGGTTTCGTCGAGCGAGTCAATTAAGCACTTCGTGACGCCGACCGATTTTGAAATGGAATTATTTGTTGATGAGACCCAACTGGCTTCCAAGCCGATCGCGATGAATTGGGATGAGCGTGGGCGGCTTTGGGTCTGTGAAACAGTTGATTATCCGAATGAGTTACAGAACGAGAATCGTGGCAATGACTTGATTGAGATCGCTGAGGATACGAACGGGGATGGACGGGCCGATCGTATTACTTGCTTTGCTGACGGCTTGAGCATTCCGACTGCCATGCTGCCATTTCAGAATGCTTGCATCGTTCAGAACGGGACTGAAACGCTTTATCTTGCCGACACGGACGGTGACGGGGTGGCTGATTTACGGCACGATTTGATCCGGGGATGGACTCTGGGAGACACGCACGGCGGCGTCAGTAATTTCCGCTTGGGGCTGGACAATTGGATCTACGCCATGCAGGGCTACAACAATTCTTCGCCGGAAATTGACGGCCAAGCTCGCCAATCATTTCGGATGGGGTTTTGGCGTTTTAAAATTGATGTTGGCGATCCGGCGAAGGGGACTCCGCCTCGCGTGACCGCGTTGGAGTTCCTGCGTTCCACCAATAACAACACTTGGGGGCTTGGTATTAGTGAAGAAGGATTAGTTTTTGGTTCGACTGCAAATCGGAATCCAAGCTGTTTCATGCCGGTGGCGAATCGGTATTACGAACGGGTCCGAGGTTGGTCGCCTTCGGTGTTGGGATCGATTGCTGACAATCATTTGTTTGATCCGGTGACCGACAAAGTGCGACAAGTGGATCAGCATGGTGGTTACACGGCAGGCGCGGGGCACGCTTTGTATACGGCTCGAGCCTACCCCAAGAGCTGGTGGAACCGGACCGCGTTCGTTTGTGGTCCCACTGGAAAACTTGTGGGAGCCTTTGTGCTCACTCCAGATGGCGCCGGTTTTCGATCGACGAGCCCGACCAATCTGGTTGCCAGTGATGATGAATGGACGGCGCCAATCGTGGCTGATGTGGGGCCCGATGGGAATGTTTGGGTGCTGGATTGGTACAACTTTATTGTGCAGCACAATCCGACACCGCAAGGATTCGAGAATGGTCGCGGGAATGCTTATGAGACCAAGTTGCGCGACAAGACGCGTGGCAGAATTTATCGTGTGGTTTATCGAGGTTCGAGGGCGGAATCGAGCCACGCAGTCGATTTGGCAAAAGCCGATCCGTTGGCGCGGGTTGCGCAACTAAAGCATCCGTCGATGATTGTTCGCTTGAACGCGCAACGCTTGCTTGTTGAAAATGGCGACAGAGGGGTTGTGCCACAGCTGATTCAACTCCTGCGCGACCAGTCTCAGGATGAAGTCGGACTCAACGTGGGAGCGATGCACGCGCTTTGGACATTGCAAGGTTTGGGAGCTTTCGAAGACTCTGATACTGCCGCAGTCGCCGTAGCGATTGAGGCACTGAGCCATCCTTCGGCAGGCGTGCGAAGAAACGCGTTATTGGCGCTGCCTCCGAATGATCTGAAGCTGGAGGCCGTGCTGGCCAATGAAAGCTACCGCGATGGACATCCCCAGGTTCGTTTGGCGGCCATTCTCGCACTCGCGGACCAGTCACCCAACCCGGTTGTCGGTCAGATCCTCGCCGATTTGGCCAGCTCTTCACCATTTACCAGCGATCGATGGATCAAGGATGCCTTGACCAGTGCCGCTGCGGTGCATGCGCTTCCGTTTTTGCAGGCCGCAGCAACCAAATCTCAGCCGACTGAATCACTGCAAACAATTGTTTCGATCGTATCCGAGCACGTGGCGCGGGGTCAGCCAAATGCCGAAACAACCCTGGCCATTGTCTCATCCCTTGACCAAACTGATCCAAATCTCTGTCGTACTGTGCTGGCAGGACTCAAACGCGGTTGGTCCCCAACGCATCAGCTCAAACTGGATGCCAAGACCGACCAGGTGCTGCTACGGTTACTGGGGAAACTTCCCTCTTCTTCTCGAGCTGATTTCATTTGGTTAGGTGATATTTGGGCGAGTGCGGCGTTGCGACAACACTTGCAAGAAATTGTCGATCAATTGACGCGTGAGATTGTCGACACCGACCTGGACGCGACCCCGCGCATCAAGGCGGCCAACCAACTTGTCAGCTTTCGTCCGGACGATGAACAGGTTGTGACCACTGTCCTTGATCAAGTTACCCCTCAATCGGCCCCCGAATTTTCGGTCGCCATGATCGATGTGTTAAGCATTTGCACTGCCTCCAACCTGGGGCCGGAAGTGGTTCGTCGGGCTCGCACGATGACGCCTTCGTTGCAAAAGGCCGCCTGGAAGATTTTGCTGGCGCGCCCCCAATCAACGAAAGCCTTATTGGCTGCCGTTGCTGCTGGCGAAACGCGTTTATCGGGCTTGACTCTGGATCAAAAAACGGCCCTAAGAGAACATCCTGACCGTTCCTTACGCGATCAGGCACGTCAAGTTCTTGCCCAAGATGGTGGCCTGCCTAATCCCGATCGACAAAAGGTGATTGAGCAACTGCTGCCGATTACCCATCGGTCAGGAAGCGTGGGAAATGGTGTCGCTGTTTTTAAGAAGCAATGCGCTAAATGTCATCAACATGGTGCAATGGGTGAAAATATCGGACCCAATCTGACGGGAATGGCCGTTCATCCCAAAGAAGAATTACTCGTGCACATTCTTGATCCGAGTCGTAGTGTGGAAGGCAATTACCGCCTCTACACGGTTGTCTTGTCGGATGGTCGAATCCTGAACGGAACGCTTGCAAGTGAAACCAAGACCTCGATTGAAATGATTGATGCCGAGGCAAAACGACATCCGATTTCCCGCAATGATATCGACGAGTTGGTTGCCACACCAAAATCGCTCATGCCGGAAGGTTTTGAAAAACAGGTGACCGAAAGCGAGTTGACCGATCTGCTCGAATTCTTGACGCACCGAGGCCGTTTTCTACCGATTGACCTGCAGAAATATGCAACCATTGTCAGCACGAAAGGCATGTTCAACAGTGAACAGGCCGATGTCGAACGACTTATCTTTGCTGATTGGTCTCCGAAAAGTTTTCAAGGAATCCCTTTCCAATTGGTTGACCCACAGGGCGATCAGGTCGCAAACGTCATCATGTTGAAGGGGCGGAGTGGTCAAATCCCACCGAAGATGCCAAATGCCGTCAAGCTGCCCTGTAATTCGACAGCTAAGTCGATTCATCTGTTGAGCGGCATTAGTGGTTGGGGGGCCCAAGCTGCGAAGGAAGATGGTGCGGTTTCGGTCGTTTTACGTTTGCATTATGCGGATGGAACGTCCGAGGACCATGGATTGCGGGACGGATATCATTTTGCTGACTACATCGGTCGTTTTGATGTGCCTGGCTCTGAATTTGCCTTTCCGTTACGTGGACAGCAAGTACGGTATTTGGCAGTCCATCCGCTACGTTCCGAACTCATCGAGTCGATCGAGTTGATCAAGGGGCCAGACGGCAGTGCACCCGTTGTGATGGCGATCACAGTCGAAGCGTCTACAGATGAAGCGTCTACAGATGAAGCGTCTACAGATGAAGCGTCTACAGGCAGCCTTGAGACGGGAAGTTGACAAGGCTTTTCTGGTCGATTGCCAGTCGGGGCACCCATTGAGCAGGGGGGGATGAGGTGTTGGGCGTTTGAGCAAAAAAAAAGCCCGCAGACCGAAGCCTGCGGGCCAACCCCCCTGGTTGTTCTTTCCGTGCGTTGGCTAGAGCCCTGCTCCGCTTCCCGTATCGACGTTGCCAACCATGTGGAGATGGTTGTGATCGATGTAGAGCACTTCGCGAGAGTCCTCGTCGGTTAGTGTGTGCGGAACTGGCCAGCCGATACGTTTAACTTCGGTGAAGTAAACGGTGCACTTGTAGTGAGCGTGATGCAGCTGTGCGGGGCCGATCATCGGGTAGAATCGAGGTGGATCGACGTAATCTGCGATTAGCTCTTTTCTAATCACAACGTTGTTTCGTTGGACTTCGTGGAGGAATGGAATTCCGCCTTCGACCGGATGACTTCGTTCTAACGCTCGAACGACTTCGTCATCACTGGGCGGATCCAAAGCTTGTACCGGTCCTCCCGAGCTGAGGGGGCCGAGAATTGGAACACGGTCGTATCGTTCATGTTCCCAGAACTCGTCTTCTTTTTCATCTTGGAAATACGGGCTAACGGGAATCGGCACACCCAAAACACCAAACGTAGGACCGGTGTGCGTGCACCCACTGCTCGCCAGGGTTGCCAGTAGCAACGCACCGCAGGCAACGGATTTGAGTGATTTGGTCGACATGATCAATCCTCGAGTCTGGTTTTCATTGGCTTCCGTCTCTCGTCAACGATTGGGAAACGTCGGGCCAATGATTCACTTCCCTGTGCTTGTCTGTGTAGATGTTATCGCGTTAATCTGGACGGGACTTGCGGGTTTTTTCGGTTGTGCGGGAATTTCCGCCGAATCCATCTCTCAAGTCTGCCGTCGATTACGTAAGAAAGGCCCTTGGAGAGATCTCTCTCCAAGGGCCTTTGTCGATTTATTCGCTGCGAAGCGGTGGTTATTTCGACTTGAAGTCGAGGAACCACCAACCGTCATCCCATTCCAACATCACCTTTCGCCATCCGAGCGGTACTTGCGGATAGGGGTAGAACGGACCGATGTAGGGCCAGGCAGTTGCCGAATACTGATGCGGATAGGTGACCGCAGCGTAGTTCGGGTAAGCTGCGTAGCTCGGCCAAGCGTATCCGGGCATTTGAGGATTGTCGTACGAGGCTGTGCCAACACTTCCCGGGGTGTTTCCCATTGGGACCGGCGCTGGGCCGCCCATCGAACTGTACTGAGCTTGTCGCGATTGGTTGTATTCGGGTGCGACATAGGACACAGGACGGGCATTGTTACCGTAGCTGCGGGCGAATGCCAGCGGAGCTTGCGACACATGTTGCGGCTGTGGGGCGGTGATGCCAGATCCGACCGGAGCGTATGCCGTTGGACGCTGCTGTGGAATAAAACCAGCTGCTGTGCCACTTTGCTGTGGTCGCGATGGTGCAATGACTAACGGCTGTGCGACCGGCTGTCGGAACTGCTGCTGAGGTGGCTGAATGGCTGGAATGGCCGCCGTGTGTGGCGCTGGAATGGCCGCCGTGGCCGCCGTGGCCGCCGTGGGTGGTGCTGGAATGGCCGCCGTGGGTGGTGCTGGAATCTCGGCAGGTTGCTCCATGGCGGCCTGTTGAACCGCTGTAATTTCCACGTTGGCCGTCGGATCAAAATCCACGGTCGCCACTTCGTCTACCTGAGGCGTTTCCGTCACCTCAGAAGGCTCGGGAGCTTCCATGCGTTTGGCTGGTTCTGGAGCTGCCGAAACGTTGCTCGGATCAGCTGCATCTGCCGGTTGAGCCTGAACATAGAGGTCGTTGATGACCAATTTGACGCCCGGGATCCTCCGCGCGATGTCCAAGGCCAGAACTGCGTGGTCTGACGCGGCGACGTTGCCCATCATGGTCACGGTGCCTTTGTCGACTTGGACACCAATGTTAAAGTCCTGCAGCTGGGCCGACTGTTGGTGCTGCTGTAGGCGATCGACGATCTGTTTCGCGATCTGTTCGTCATCCGCTGTGGCGAAGGCGCCGGACAGCGTGGTCAGCGCTAGGGCTAAGAATGCCACTAATGCTCTCTTCATCGTGAAATCCCCTCCTGAGTTATTCGCCAAGTCGATGGCTCGCTGTTGGCTTGATTGCGAGTCTGGCCTGATTGCGAGTCCCGGGCGAACGGGGGGAGCAGAATGATCGATGTGACGAACCGACCGCGGCCCCCCCGACGCGCAGCCTCGTTCCATCCCAATTTCAACTGCTTTATCTTTCGGTTCGAAACGGCTCTGGAAAGAAACGAAATTGTCGGTTTTAAGGGGTTTACCGAAATTTCCCAATTGGAGGCGCGAACTTCGCTAGCGTTGCAAGAAGCTAGCGGCCCGCGGCAGTTGCTACTGGCAGGGCCTGACTTGGTGCCATCGACCGCAGTCCAAAGTCGCCCCCACGACCATTAATCCGAGCGTGGTCCCGGAAATCGCCCAAGCACCACTACCGACCAACAGTGCAACGATGATTGAAATGGCGACCACAATCATCGCCACAAAAAAAGTGCACTGACAGAGAGAATGGCGGCCACACTTCTCCCCCAAACGACTGGCGACCAGTCCGAAGAGACCGAAGATTTGAATTGAGGCCAAAAAGAGAAAGGCTGTCGTATCGATCGTCCAGATCATGCTCGCTCCAGGATTCCATTCCAGGGAAGTAGATTGTGGAGGGAAGATATAGCGAGTGTTGTGCCATTAAATCAATGACAATCAAAAAAAAGATTAAAGAATCAGATTTCCCGCTGATTTTAGTTGTTTGTCGAACGATGCTTTTATCGGCACAATCCAAAAATCTTGTAATCCTTACAAAGCGTTTGCAAGGTTTGGATTTCACTATTTTGGTGAAGGTCGAATCAGTATGACTACGTATTACGTAAGTGTCTTATTAGTAATGGTTTGTGGTTTTTGAAGGCTTGTGGGTCATCTGTTCTCGACGGCCAAATCGTGCCCTTTTTCTCGATAAAGTGATGCTAGCAATGGACTTGTGCAGCTTGGTAGGGGCACTTCACAATATCTGTGAGAATAGGTGAGAAGCATCGGAAGATACTGATAGGAAAGGATGGGGTGTGTGAGGTGGATGGGGTGTGATAGTAAAGTCTTACGATATCGTAGGTTGCGCTTCGTTATCCTTGGCGTGAACTACCTTGATTTCTGGAATTCTGGAGTCTGACAGGCATTGGCGCGCGGCTTGCCTTTTGTTGAGCCGTTCAGCGACTCGGCAGGAGTCGCAAACTCCTTTAAACATGAGAGATAGGAAGACAAAAGCCAATGTCTAGCAATTACGATCAAAACGACGAATTGGATCGAGAAGAGCGCCTCCGCAGAGACACTTATCGAGTTCGTCGGCCCCACGCGTCCCGACGTCGTAGCCGCCAAACAACTGCTGGAAAGCCTGGTGGAATACGCCAACGCCGTAACAAGCATTGGAACTGGTAGAGGCCCAAAAGAGTTGGGCACAGGGGACGCGAGGTTGGTAAGGAGCTCCAACCTCGCTTGAGACGAGACTTCTAATCCGCGTTTACTTTCTTGAACGTGTTGAAAGCCGCTTACTAACTTCGGCTTCGAGTTCTTCCACAGCAATCGATCGATTGACCACCGTACCGTCCTTATCGATGAGCATCATCAGCGGTAGTGTAAAGACACCCAGCTGTTTTGCCAGTGGACTTTCCAGTCCGCCTTGGGCATGCAATTGGGGCCACTTGATTCGTTCGGCCCGGACGTAGTCCACGGCCGACTGAGCTTGGTCGTCGAGATTTACACCAACGATGGCGAATTTTCGTCGTGCGTTCTTTGCCAGCAGATTGCGGAGCTGTTTCATGTCTTCTTTGCAAGGCTCACACCAGGTGGCCCAGTAGTGGACGAGGACAACGCGTCCACGGAGGCTGGCCAAATCGATCGGGCGGCCATCGAGCCCTTTGCCGCTCAATTCGAGAGGTTCGCCAATTGACTTCAGCCGTCGGATTGCACCTGCGGCTTTCTCTGACATTTCCGTGTTTGGGTAGTCGCTGACGATTTGGTCGTACCATTTTGTCGCAGCCGTATCTTCTCCTGCGAACTCTTGAGAAACGGCAATTTGCAGCATTGCTTCGCCGGCAGGGCGAGTGCCAGCGTAGTTGGCGACGAATTCTTCCAGCGTTTCGATCCAGTCGGATTGAATTTTGCCGAAGTTCGCATTGGGTTTTTGAAGGCTTGCTGTGTACTCGGCCATCCGCAGGGCAAAGTTAGCTTGCGATAAGATTTCCTGATCCTCGGTGAGTGAGCTCACTTTTTTGCTAAGTGCCTTCAACGCTTGAATCCCACCATCGCCGGTTCCCGGTTCGGCTGTTGCCACCACACTGTCGACGAGCTGCAGCAGCCACATGTTTTTTTCTGTTTCTGAACTGGCGGAAATCAGTTTCTCAAGAACCGCAGAACGTCGCTGGTAGATTTTGCGAATAGCTGGTGGCGAACTGGCTTTGGCCAAGCTTCGATCAAGATCCTCGAGTTGTTCCACCAGTAATTGTGTTTGAGGGCTGGCCGTTTCGGAATCATTCGCCCCTGAGCTCGCCGAACGCTCGTTGACCGTAAAGAAAAAACCCGAATTGTCGGATGACGGTAAATCGATCAAACGCCACAGGTCTCCGACGCGAACCAGCGTGCCTACTTGGACTTCTTCATGTTTGCCGGCAGTGTCCGTGACGGCGATCACATTCTCATAAACGATCAGATCCTTCTTGGCTTGCTCTCCGCCGGCGGGAACCACACCCGGTCGAGGTGCACTAAAGTCGACCCAATTCGTCTGATCCGTAACCACTTTCTGGCCCTTTGCATAGGTCAGGAAGTTATCTTGCGCGTTTTTGGCACGTGTCGTGATTTGTTTACCAAATTCCGTCTTCAGGCCGAGTTGGGCGATTTCTTTTTTGGTAATCAGCAAGGTACTGAATCGGTTGGCGTCTTGATCTCGCATCGCCCGTACCAGTTCGGCAGAGACTTCTTCTGGCGAGATCCATTTCCAAGCATCAATTTGACCGTCTTCGTTTTTGTCCGTACCCCAACGCATGCCACCGGTTCCGAACCAGCGATACTGATCTGCTTTCTCGTTGAAATCGGCATCGATGTCTCGGTAAACCTCGATCCCACCTTGGTAATAGCACCATTGATCAATCTTGTTATCGCCGTTGGTATCCACAAAGCGGCGTAACAGGTTGCCTTTAGAATCTTTGACAATCCAGGCACGATTTCCATCTGTTTGGGTTGCGCTGATCGTGCATTTTTTGATCTCAGATTCATTCGGGCGATCAAATTTTACCTGCTTCTGCATGGGAACCAGGCTTAATGCTTGCCGAGCGGTTGGCTGAGCGGCGAAGGTTTGCGTGACAATGGCTAGCGTGAGTACCAGGCCAAGCAGATGAGAAGAAGCGTGACGAAGCATCGGTTCAGATTCCTTCGTTGGGGATCTTGGGCGACTGGACGACGCCTGCAAGCATGACGCGTCGAGCAGACGTAACAAATGGGTAGTGGTGAGTTCTCGGATCACACGTTTCGTCCGATTTAACTCAAGCGACGACTCCACTCAAGCGAATGGAGGTCTTGCACCTTCGGTATGTATGTCGGTTAATTTCGGTCGCAGGCGTTAGGCAAAATAGAGCGGAAATAACAATCGGGCAACGTCGATTACTTTTCGCGCTGCGGCTCTCGACGTCCCGAAGTTGGGATTTGCTCGTCCGACTCCCGAAAACCTGACAGCTTTGCTGGCGTAGGGCCGCAGCGATTGACGATGGAAAAGCATCGAGAGGGCCTTTGACAGCCGGCACACCAAGCCTAAAATGGGGGACTTCTTTGCCGGGCGCATAGCTCAGTTGGTTAGAGCGCGTCGCTGATAACGACGAGGTCCGAAGTTCGAATCTTCGTGCGCCCACTCCCACCGGCTTGGCTTGAACCTGTATTTCAAGCGTCAATCTTCGCAGATCGCGATTGCGAAAGCGGTCGCGTGGCTGCGGCAATGGGAGATTGAGATTTGCATTTCTCCGATTCCCAGTTTCTCGCAGATCTCCCTCGCCCCCCCCGCTAGAGCGATGGTGGGCTTGCCCCCTTGTCGATTGCGTACCTCGACATCCCGCCAGGTGATGCCACGAATCCAACCGGTCCCCAAGGCTTTCAGGACAGCTTCCTTGGCGGCCCAGCGACCTGCATAATGCTGGGTCGCGGCTTTGCGTGTGCTGCAATACTCGATTTCGTGGGGCGTGTAGACTCGCGTGATGAACAATTCGCCGTGACGCTCGATCATTTGAGCGATTCTCAGACATTCTACGATGTCGGTTCCAATGCCGATCACATTCATAGCTGTTTTGTGCTACCTATGTTTCAATCCACAGGCTTCTTGGGCCCGATGCAATACTGCACCCGCCTTTTGGCGAGCCCGACTCGCACCATCCTCCAGAATGTCGCGAACCTGCTTGGGATTGGCGACAAACTGCTCCCGCCGTTCCCGTGCTTCGGCAAAGAAGTTCTCCGCCACATCGGCCAGAGCTTTCTTGACATCTCCGTAGCCGAATCCACCGCGTCGATACATGGCCGCCATTTCCTCGCGTTCTGGCTCGTTGGCAAACAGTGAAAACAGCTGATATAGGTGATCGGTATCCGGATCCTTGGCCTCTTCCATAGGGCGCGAGTCGGTTGTGATTCGCATCAATTGCTTGCGCTGTTTTTTGGGGACCTCGAAGATTTCGATCGTGTTGTCGTAACTTTTTGACATCTTTTGACCATCGGTGCCCGGTACTTTGGCTGTCGCAGACAGCACTTTTGCCTTCGGCAACACAAACGTCTCACCAAATTGGTGGTTAAAGCTACCCGCTAAGTCGCGAGTGACCTCGATATGCTGTACTTGATCTTCTCCGACGGGGACCCAATCGGCGTCGTAGGCCAGAATGTCGGCCGCCATCAAGACGGGGTAGGTAAACAGCCCAGCGTCAGCTTTGATCCCCTTTGCCTTCTTTTCCTTGTAGGCGTGACAACGCTCTAGCAACCCTAAAGGCGTTCCGGTCATCAGCAGCCAGCAAAGTTCGGAAACCTCGGGAACATCCGATTGCAAGAAAAGCGTGGCATGTTCGGGATTCAATCCCAGTGATAGCAAGTCAATGGCAGCGTCCAACGAATGTTGCCAAAGCACTTCCTTATCGCGGATCGTCGTCAACGCATGCAGGTTAGCGATGAAATAGTATGATTCATCCTCGTTTTGGAGCTCCAAATATTGTTGGATCGCGCCAAAATAGTTGCCCCAATGGAACCGACCGGTTGGTTGAATTCCCGATAAAACTCTCATAGTTGCAATCGCTGATCTGTGAACGGTGAAGAAGTGAGCCAGTATTGATATCGTACAACGGTCGTGAGTTTGACTGGCCGAGGGGCGGTCGGCAAACTTGCCGACTTTCCAAAGCTAGTTTCTGGTTTCCTCGAGGTCAGAACAAAGTGCGTTGGTTGACTTTTGCTGGGTTGCTTGAGTCTTCAGTGAACCGATGACTTGGCTCAGTTGGCTCGCCCCAAGTTGGGCAACTGCGGCCGGCATTTCATCCAGAATCCGCATTGAGATTGTAGGATCATAGAAGTTGACGGTACCCAGTTGAACGGCAGACGCACCGGCCACCAGGAATTCCATCACATCATCCAACGTTGCGATTCCGCCGACGCCGATGACCGGAATCGAAACCGCTTGGGAGACTTGGTAAACGCACCGTAAGGCAACCGGTTTGATGGCCGGCCCGCTGAGTCCTCCCATCACGTTTCCGAGCAGCGGCTTTTGGCGCCGCCAGTCAACTGCCATACCTAGCAGCGTGTTGATCACGGTGAGGCCGTCGGCACCCGCCTCTTCGGCAGCTTTCGCGACCGCTCCGATATTGGCTACATTCGGCGTTAGCTTGGCCAGAATGGGGGTTTCGGTTGACTTTCGCACGCCGGAAACCACTTCGTGGCAAAGTTGCGGATTGCTGCCAAAATCGACTCCGCCCGAAACATTGGGGCAGGAGACATTCAGCTCGATTGCCGCAATACCTTCGTAATCACTCAATTTGCGAGCCAGATACTGGAAGTCTTCGCAGCTGCTGCCAGCGACACTGACAATCACGGGACAACCCGTCTTTTGCAGGTACGGCCAATGATCTTCGACAAACGCATCAATGCCGTCATTATCCAATCCGATGGAATTGAGCAGTCCAGCCGCTGTCTCAACCGTTCTCCAGGGGGAATTTCCCGGCCGCGGTTGGCGAGTGATCGTTTTGGGAACCATGCCACCCAAACGCCCCAAATCGATCATGCCGGCCATTTCCCGGGCATAACCGAAGGTGCCAGAGGCCACTAAGATCGGATTAGGAAGCGTCAAACGGCCCATTCGAACCGAAAGATCGATCTCTGTTGCCGTCGTCGAGTGATCTGCTGTTGAGTTCATCGCTGCATCGCCTCTGGATTCGTGAGCGAACGCAGCTAGCTCGGATTAGCATCCACGGTCGCCGAAACGAGAGGTCAATTTAGCTGTCCCTGCTGGAGCAGGCAACGACCCCTGGTTGGCGGCGGTCCGAACCCGATTACAGCAAACCACCGTGGGTTCGGTAGGGCTGCATGTGCGAGGGCTGATCGAGGAACCAGATCCGCTCCCACTCATCGAGCACTTGCCGCATATTTTCCGAGGTGAACAGCAACTGTCGAGCTCGTCGGACCGGGTCAGCCGAATAAATCGGTACAAAACAGCCGGTTGAAGAGGCCAAAGCCGCGGCAAGCAAGAGGCCACAAAGCAAGCGTCGCATGATTACTCCTCCATGAGTATTTCAAAAGTAACTTCGGGCTCAGGAGCCTGGGTTACGTTCAAAACCGGTCGGCAGATCGGGGCGAGGCGGCGGAGCTCCAAGTCCGGGATTTTCATCCACGACGGGTGAAGTCGATGGCGGATTGCCTTCGGCTTGGGCCCGAGCTTCCTGATTCGCCTTCTCCTCTAACTGCCGAACTCTTTCTTCCATTTCCTTACCGGGCTTAAATGTGACCACGAACTTTTCGGGGACGAAGACTTTATCCCCTGTCCGGGGGTTGCGAGCCTTTCTTGCGGCCCGCTTCTTGACCTCAAATACCCCGAAATTTCGTAGCTCGATCCTGCCTTCCTCCACCAGCGTTTCCACGATGGCGTCGAAGGTCTTCTGGACGATTTCCTTCGTCTTGAGTTGAGTCAGGCCAATTTCCTCGGAAATTGTTTTGACGATCTCTTTCTTGGTCACAACGATGCTCCAGTTCGGAACCCGGGAGGGGTTTGACGGACGCTTTGGAGTCTGTCGAAAAATGTCTCCGACTCGCTCCAAGTGTATATAGCATAAGACTTAGTGTCAACCCAACCGGTTTCGTAGCGGCCTCCATTTGAGCTCATCTGCTTCGTTTTGAAAGCGACAGTCGTGTTTTGCCGAGGATGCTTCGATTCTCGTAACTCGTTTTTTTGTAACGGGTTAGACGACGCGGGCGTTGGTCGGGTGACATTCTTTTGCGTTAAATGCTTGTGAAACAACAACATGCGTCACTTTGACCGTCCCAAATACACACATCGACCGCGCTACCGAAGCAGTCGCTCCCAACCGCTTCATCGACAACCCAACCGTCAAACTTCAACCAATCGGAAAAATAATCAAAATCGCTGCGATACGTCCCTTGCTGAAGAGATCGGCAGGAACGGATTGGTGCGGGGCATTCACTCGACATGTGGTCGATTCGAAACAACTCAGACACGCATCACTTTTCGGCGGGTCTCGATCTCTTCGATCGAATAAACTTTGCCCTGGCCGCTGCCTGGACAGATCTCACAAGTCGACTGCCAAGTTTCTGCAGTCTTCAAATTGGAATCCCAGAATGGCCATGTGCGGCATTGGCGGGGCCGCGCTTCATAGACTTGGCATTTCCGACTTTTGCTGTCGAAGAAGACGCAATCGCCGTTGGGAAACTCTTTTAAGCTTTTGCGAATTCCAACCTTGCGAACATATTGGTCCTCAAATTCTTCGATGTCTTCGATACCCGCCACGCGGGCCAGTTCCGAGATTTCTTCTTTGTTGATCCAGACGTAGCCTGGGGCGCCAGTACAGCAATCACCGCATTGCGAGCAGTTGAATTTCAAGCCGCTTTCGGCATACCAGGGTTGTTCGGCCTTCTGAGTCATAGGATGGGTCTCTTTTCGTCCGTGTCTAACTGGAGATCAGTGCTTGAATCGTTTGTACGGTCATGTCGATCTCGGATTCTGTTGTGAAGGGACTACAACTGATCCGCAAGGTACCGCCCAGTTGGTCGGTTTTCAACGCGGTGTGCATCCGGGGAGCACAATGGAAACCGGCCCGTGTTTGAATGGAGGCCATTGTGTCAAGCAGCGTCGCTAATTCCTGAGGATCGTGTCCATCGATGTTGAGGCTTGTGACTCCAACGGATCGGTCCACGTCGGCCCCGTAGAGATGAACGCCTGACAGATGTTGCAAACCGGTTCGCAAACGCTGCGTCAGCCGCTGTTCATGTTTTGAGATGCTAGCGAGTCCTCGTTGGCGAATGAATTCCAGACCTTGCTGCAATCCGACGATGCCGGGCACGTTCAGATTTCCAGATTCGAATTTGTCTGGCATGCGATCCGGTTGCTCGTCCAGTTCGCTTTGACTGCCCGTGCCTCCCATTCGAACGGGTGTGAGTCGTTCGCTCATGGTTTTGGACAGGTAGAGGAAGGCGGTGCCAAGTGGCCCCAGCATTCCCTTGTGACCCGGCGCGGCAAGCAGGTCGCAATGCAGTTCTTTGACACTCACCGCACAATGCCCGATGGTTTGTGCCGCATCGACTAGAAAGGGAATGCCGCGTTGGCGGCAGATTTGCCCCACAGCTTCCAGGGGTTGGATGGCTCCGGTCACGTTGGATGCATGGACCATGGCAACTAGGCGAGTGTCGTCTCGAATCGATGATGTGAAATCATCGATGGAGATGACGCCATCCGAATCGACACCCAGATGGGTTAAGTCGATACCTCGTGCTCGCTGCAGATGACTGAGGGGCCGAAGGGTGGAGTTGTGATCGCAAACGGTGGTAATCACATGGTCGCCTTTTTGTAGCCAGTCCCCAATGGCGAGGTGCAAAGCGTCGGTACCACTGTAAGCGAAGATGATCTGTTGTGCTTTCTCGACTGATATCAGTTGAGCGATTGCCAAGCGAGTCTGTTCGATCGTACGCTGCACATCGATTGCCTCTTGATAAGCGCCCCTTCCTGCGGGCGCTCCGGACCGACGCTGATAGGCATCGATGGCATGGAAGACGGTGTCTGGTTTGGGCCAGCTCGTGGCCGCATTATCCAGATAAATTCGCTTCATTCTTTACCCACCGATCTGATACATGGCACGTTTAGGCCGCAGAAAGTCATCCGAGTCGATGCCGTGTCCCGGTTTCTTGTTCGCCACACATTCACGCACGAGACTCTGGATGTTCGCGGGATCTGCTTGGTTTCGCAGCAATTTTCGTACGTCCCATTCCTGATTCGAGAAGAGGCAGTTACGCAGTTGTCCTTCTGCGGTCACTCTCAATCGATTGCAATCCTGGCAGAAGGGTTGGGTGACGGGGTTAATGAAGCCGATGCGACCAATTCCATCGGAGAATGCGAAGTCGACTGCTGGTTGGCTCGGATCGGGGCGGGGTAAGGCTTGTAACGGTCCGTAAGCCGCTTCGAGCAATTCGCGAATCGTCTCTCCACTCAGCACTTGGTCGGTCTTCCAATTGCCTTCCGCGTCCAACGGCATGAATTCGATAAAACGCAGTTCGAGTCCCGATTCTCGTGCGAATTGGCCGAGTGGTACGATTTCCTGCTCGCTGATGCCGCGGATCGCCACGGCGTTTAGTCGGATGCGATCGAAGCCGATTTGCCGGGCCGATTCGATGCCTGACAGCACGCGATCGAGACCCTTCCGGCGGGTGATCTGCTGGAATGTTTCTTCGCTCAAGCCGTCGAGACTGACGTTGAGACGCTGCAACCCGGCTTGGGCCAACGCTTCCGCTTGTTCCGACAGTAAAATTCCGTTGGTCGTCATCGCCAAGTCGCAAATGCCGGGAATCGCTGCTAAGCGGCCGATCAGTTCCGGCAAACTGGCCCTCACTAAAGGTTCGCCACCGGTGATCCGCAAACGGTTGATACCCATCGGAATTACCGCCCGGACGAGTGATTCGATCTCTTCAAAGGAAAGCAACTCTTCCCGAGGTTGAAAGCGGATCTGTTCATCGGGCATGCAATAAAAACAGCGAATGTTGCAACGATCGGTGACGCTGATCCGCAAATTGGTGTGAACACGACCAAGCGAATCGGCAACTGGTTGGGCGTCCAAACTAGGGAGATTATCAGGATGAGTTGGCATGTGTTCGACTCAAGTAGAGGAAGGGGGGAGGCCAGGATGCACCCACTCGGTGGTGCCATCCGTCCAGTTTTCCTGCTTCCAAATGGGAACTTCTTCTTTAATACGATCCATCAACCATTGAGCGGCTTCAAATGCATCTCGTCGGTGCGGGGTGCTGACAGAAACCAGAATACTCGCTTCCCCCAACTCCAGATGTCCGAGTCGGTGGATGATGACACAGTGAATGATTGGCCAGCGATCACGGGCTTGGTGCTCGAGCTGTCCCAGTTTTCGCTCTGCCATCTCCGGGTAGCATTCGTATTTTAGCGCCTGAGTTTGACGCTCGCCGGTGAATTCTCGCGTCGTCCCCACAAAAACAACGACCGCACCAGCCTGAGTGGAATGTGTTTGCTGCAGGGCTGCCGCGGAGTCGATCGGTTTGTCAGTTAGCTCAACCAAGGCACTTGCACGTTCGCGAAAAGGGAGATGGGTTCCGGTACTTTCCTCTCATTGTAAGTGCAGACCGACCAATTCGGAATCGGTTGCCAGCGGATGGAAAGCTGTTTTTAGAACGAATTTTCGAGTCAAGAATGGTTAGCCACCACTCACCGGCGGAATGCAGGCTACCTCGTCGTCGGCGGAAAGTTTTGTTTGGTCGTCGACGTATTCGGCGTTCACGGCGAAGCGTACATGATTTAGAAGGGATTCGAGAGCCGGGGCAGTCGTTGCGAGAGCCGCTTTCAAATCGGCAACGGTGGCGCCATCCTGACACTCGACAATGAGTGAGTCTTGTGCTGCAAGTTGTTGGGCAGCGGCGAAGAGACGAACGTGAATTTTCACTTGGCAACTAACTCCTCGGTGGAAGGCGACAGTTCTTGACTGATTTCGGGCATCAAGCCATAGGCCAAGGCGAGTAATTTGAGCGGGTGCAGCGTGGTTTTTGTGGTGCCTTGTTGCATCTGCAGTTTGCAACTACTGCATTCGCTGGCCCCAATTTGCAGCGACGGATTTCTCATGGCCGAAATCAGCCCCCAGCCGGCACGCAAGCTATTGCGGAAATTCTCGCGTTTCAAACCGTAAGTGCCGGCCATTCCCGAACATCCATCTTCCATCGGTCGGACGGACATTCCCGGGATGAGTCGTAACAGGTTTTCGCCCGCATTCCCTTTGTCGAGGGCGCGGATGTGGCACGGTTGATGATAGCCCACTGACGCGTTGATCGGTTTTAAATCAAGTTCCAACTGGCCCAGTTGGTGCATTTTCCAGAGGTATCCGCAAGCTTCACTGGCATTTTCTGAGACAAGGCGAGCGTCCTCGTCGTCCAAGATATTCGTGTATTCTCGGGTGAGGCAAAGCGCTGCAGCCGGCTCGGTTGCCACAATGTGATAACCTTGTCGAACTGCATCGGCTAATAGAGCCACGTTCTTCTGAATGATTGGTGTTGCGCGTTCCACCGCACCGAGCGACAGCATCGACATGCCTGATTGAAGCTGGTTCGGGGGAACGTAGATCGAGACGCCGTTGTGTTCCATTACGGACACAAAGGCTTCTGCGAGTTGTGGGTCGAACCAATTGGCGAAGATATCGACAAAGTACAAAACCTTACGCCCGCTTCGTCGGGTGGGTTTTGTCAGTCGTTTCTTGGCCGCTTGGCGGATGAAGCTGCGGGTAGCAATTCGAGGTAATTTGCGATTTTGGGCGATCCCGAATGTTTTTTCCATGAGCCAGCGAAAGCTCGGATTGGCGATCGCCCAATTGGAAAAGGGACGCACCAGGTTGCCCCAGGAGGCTGCTGCATCGAGGTGAGTTAGGAACCAATCGGAAACCGTGAGGCCGTTGTTCGTTACGTAATGCGCCTTACACTCCATCATTAACTTGGGAATGTCGACTTCCGCCGGACATTCCAGGCGGCATTGATGACAATTCACACAAAGATCGGCCACTTCTTTTAGTGTTTCGCCATGGAGTTCGGTTCGATCGAGCGCCCCAGTCACGATGGCTCGCATCAGATTTGCCTTCGCTCGCGGTGTGGCCTCTTCTGAGGGGGACAACCGATTGATGGGACACATGCGTTCGAAGCCTGATGTGGTGAGGCATCCACCGCATCCATTGCAGCTTCTGGCAGCCTGAACTATCGTTGTCTCGTCCCAATTCAGTTCGAGCGGAATCATTTCTGGTTGCGGTGTGTCATCGCCCGTTTGGCCGACGGCGTCCGGTTCACTGGAGTCTCCCAATTCGTCGCGGCGTTGCAGTTGAGGCGCGACGGGGCGCAGGTTTTGTGTGAGCACTTGTCCTGATTCATCGACAATCTTCCCCGGATTGAAGATGTTTTGGGGGTCAAAGATTTGTTTGAGCTCTTGAAAGACGTTGTAGAGCGGGCCGTATTGTTCCCGCAAAAACCAGGTGCGGCTGAGGCCGTCACCATGTTCCCCGCTAATCGTACCACCCACCTCCAGCACTTGCTCGTAAAGATCGCGAGCCAGGTGTTGCATACGGCGGACGTGGTCAGGGTCGGCCAGATCGAGAAACGGTCGAATGTGTAGCTGGCCGTGACCCACATGCCCGTACAGTGATGCGGTGACTTGATGTTTTTTTAAGACATTCTGAAGTTGAATGAAAAAACCAGGTAGTTCTGGTGGTGGCACGCAGATGTCTTCGACAAAGGGTAAAGGCCTTGTCGAGCCCTTGAGTCGATAGAGCGAGGGCACCACATGTTGGGGAAGTCGCCAATAGAGTTCAACGTCATCCGGTTCCAGGGCGATTTTCGCGTCGAAAGCCAGCCGTTTTCGTCGACAAATGTAGTGAACGGTCTGCTGGAGCTTGTCACGCACCTCTTTCGCGCTGTCTCCTTCCATTTCAACCAGCAGCAACGCTTCGGTCGACTCCGGTAACAGCAGGTCGTACCGGACGTCCGATTCGCAGGCGAGTCGTAGCAGGCGGCGATCCATCAAGTCGCACGCTGATGCGTTCATTCGAGGGATTTCAATTGCCGCGTGAGCTGCTTGTTCCAGACGTTCAAACAGTAGCAAAACGACGCCGCGATGTTTGGGGAGTTTCGAAACGCGAACTGTGGCTTCGGTGATCAAACCCAGCGTGCCTTCGGAGCCAATCATCAGCTTGGCAAGGTCCAACGAATCGTCTGACAGGATGTCATCCAAGCGATAGCCGCTGCGGTTGACGGGCGCTGCAGACCGATATTCGGCTACCAGCGACGAGTTGGCTGCGATCAGATCGCTGACTTGGCTGACCAGTCGCCTGACCGTGGCAGATGCAAGTCGATCTTGTAAGCGATGTCGCCCCAGTTGCACCAGCTCTCCGCTGGCCAGCACAACTTTCATGCTCTCGATATGTTGCCGCGTTGATCCGTATCGGAGCCAGTGGCTGCCGCTGCCGTCGATTGCCAACGCGCCACCGATCGTTGATACCGTACGATTCGCAGGGTCGGGGCCAAAGCCCTGGTGACGCGGTGCCAACATCCGATTTAGATCACTCAACACAACGCCCGGCTGCACGGTGACCGTTTCGTCGGTCGTCTCAACCAACCGCCGCATCGCATGAGAGAAATCGATCACGAGACCTGGACCGAGCGAATCACCGGCCAATCCCGTACCAGCTCCCCTGGCATGGATCGGCAGATTGTTTTCGCTTGCATATTCGACGCAGGCGACTACGTCTGCTGTATTTTGTGGGCGAATGACAGCGAGCGGCTTGATTTCATAGATGCTCGCGTCGCTCGAATAGACTTGCAGAAAAACGTCGTCACACCGGATTTCACCTTCCAGCAAGCCTCGTAAATCCGCCTGAATTCTGTCCCGTTCTTGGTCCATTCGTCAGTGGGCTTTGCAAATTCAGTGTCAAACCGAAAGGGGAAGGTAATGTTGTTGGGGCCGTTTGGGATCAGCCGGCTGGGTCCGTCTCACCAGCTTGTTTAAGTCGAGCCGTCTCTTGCCGATAACGCTCATGGACTTCCAAGTCAAAGTTGCGATGGGATTCCAAGTCGTCCAGGCCGCGATACTGTGCGTGGCACCGATAGCACTCGAGCAAGTCGCCCATCACAAGATAGAGAATGACGTCGACCAGAGCAGTCGCAAACAGGATGGCAAAACTTAAAATGACTTGGTGGTAAAACCAGGCGACGGAGCTGAGAACGAAGCCGGTACAGACAATCGCCACCCCGAGTCGCTGCGGAAAGTCTTTGCGAATAAATAATTCATGACTGGGGCAAGCGAGGCAACGCGTCAGGCTCGCCGACTGCAAAATCGGCACCCGCTCAAAAAGCTGTCGCGAGCATTCCGAACAGTTCAAAGGCTGATCGGTTTCCAGTGTGGACCGGCAGGTTTGTTCGCAGTACGGACAGTGAAAGGTGATGGTAGCCATAGCTTTATCATAACGGAAACGGGGTTTGCACTGACAGTAACTGAGACGTCAACTCACCCAGGAAAGCAAAAATGACAGCGACGTAAAGAATTCCAGTCGCACTTTGAGTGTTGGGAATCTTTAGCGTTTGCCAGGACATCCACGCGAGCGCCACCAATCCTAACAAGCCGGCGAGCCAACGGAGCCCAACAAAGGCCAAAAAGGCTTGGGACTGAAAACGATCCGGCGACCAACTGCCGACGAGGCCTCCGAGACCGACAACCGCACGAAACAAGACCGCAACGACCATCAACATGATCAGACGCCGCAGGGGACCCATCTTCATGCTGGGTGTGTTTAAGTACCAATGCCCCAGCAACATAGCCGAGAATGTAAAGCCGAGCACGAGGCCGGAACTCAGTGTGTTGATCAGATTAGTCCAGAGCGGTACTTCGTTTTCTGCTCCCAAGCTTGCCACAAGACAGCCACCGGAAAAGTCGAGGAGGGTGACGACCAACAAGACGATCCAACCGAGCTGTTTCATTTCGTAGAGCCAGAAAATGGAGCCGGCATAGGAGGCGATGGCTGCTGCGATGCTGATCCCCAAGATCCAGTTCGCGTTTGGAGTTGGAGAGGGCAGCATCGCCACGATAGCGGCCACAAACGTGTTTAATCCCAACGCGACCCATAGATGGACACGGAAAAATCCGCTCGTTACCGCCTTTGCGGAGGTAAACGTCATGGCGGCAGCGAGGCCGAATGCCAGACGAAAGACAAATTCAATGAGCACGAGCCACAACATGATCGACTTCCACTATGAGTGTCGATTGCCGTAAATCAATTGCATGATCTCGCTCCGTGACGATAGGTGGGAGCGAAACAGACCCTTCATCGAACTTGTGACGCACATGCTGCCCGGTTTACGGACTCCACGAATCGTCATACAGGAATGGGTCGCTTCAACGATCACCGCCACACCTTTTACATTCAGTTCGTCAATGAGCAGATTGGCAATTGTTTCGGTCATTCGCTCTTGCACTTGGGGACGTCTTGAGATGACTTCCACGACACGTGCCAACTTGCTCAAACCGAGTACTTTTCCATTCGGGATGTAACCGATGTGCGTCTGTCCAGTGAAGGGTAGGAGATGATGCTCGCACATGCTGCAGAAGCTGATGTCGCGTACCAAAACAACTTCGTCATACTTTTCGGTGAAAAACTTTTGCGTATGCACTTTGGGGTCTTGATGGAGACCCTGAAACATTTCCGCATACATTCTCGCGACACGGGCGGGTGTTTCCAATAATCCTTCTCGATCAGGCTCTTCGCCAACTGCAGCGAGAATTTCACGAACGGCTCGCTCGATTCGTCCGAGATCGACGTCAGGAGACTTGAGTTCAGATTCGTTGTCGTCATCGCCGCATGGCGAATCCTTGACGGCGTCAGCTTTTGAAATATCGGACATGCACAGACAACCAATGGCTCGAATGCGGTGAAAGACAACTCAGACCCCCAATCCTAGAGGATGTGATTCAATTCGGGGAGTGGGTTACCCGCGAGTTCCGGCGATGAACTTGTGCAGGAAAGAAGCCTAGTTTTCGCTGAATTCGGGTGGGAACGTCATTTGTGATCCAATGCTTACCGCCGAAAGTTGCTGCAGGTATTCAATCAACGTTTCACTGCGGCTCTTGACATTAAACTCTTCGAGGAGTTTTTGTTTTTGGGTGATTTGCAGAGGAGCTGAGTAGGCGATGACGTCGCTGAGCATCCCGAGCGAGAGCTGGCTTTTTAGCAATTTTTCCAGCGATTCCTCCGTCGTACTTCCGTCAACCGAGATGGTTCGATAGGCGGAGATGAGCGACTTTTGTAACTTCATGTCTTCCTCGGGCGTGAAGCCATGAGACAAATCATCGATGAGTTCGACCTTGGCTGATCGATACAGTTTGGCCTCGTCAAGTTCACGAATCACTAGCACCCGTTTGAGTCCTGCAAGCAGACAGTGGTAGCTACCGTCTTTTTGCTGGCTGTGAGAAATGATTTGACCCAGGCAACAAACGGGCCGAATGATCGGCTCCCCAGTGAATTCGGACTGCGAACCGGTTTCAAGCAGGGTCATCGTGATGAGTTGATCGCTGGCCAAGGCGTCCTCGAACATCTCCAAGTAGCGTGGTTCAAAGATCCGTAGAGGCTGGACCACATGTGGAAACATCACCAGATCGTGCAATGGGAACAGTCGCGTGATTCCGCTGAAATCGCTTGGGACAAGATTGGATCCGGACAATTGCTCCGCCTTTTCTGTTGCCTTGTAACGGTAAAAACTCGTTGTTGCGAGCGTTAACTGGGTGCCGGATTAAGATGTATCTCAGGGATTAAGTCAGGCTCGATTTCGATGTTCGGAAACTGTTCTTCGGAAGCGAGAATTTCCGCACAGCACGCTTCAAGTTCGCTCAATAATTTCTTCAGGTTCAGGCCCAGGTGGTGATCGCCGTAGTCTACTAAATAGGTACGACAGGTGTGGTACAACTTGCGCGATCCTCGAATGTTTCCGTTACCAAAATGGTGAAGGCAGACGGCGACTTGAATCAGCCCTTGGTAAAAGCGACGGGAATCCCCCTGGACGTCAGCCCACAATTCCTCCCAAACGTCGTGGGCTTCGAAAAACTCGCACTCATTGAACAGCTGGATGCCCTGGAGGTATCGCGGATCGTATTCGATGTTATTCATTGCTTGTTCGGGGGGGGAAAGCTGTCTGTTAACTGCAAATTCCTTGGTTCTCAATCGCGTCGCATGGACAAAATCAAGATGTAGTAGAACAGCGTAGCGACGGAGCTGAACAACGCAAGGGCCGCTGCCACATCCTGGTCGGTGCGATAGTGATGAAGCACGTTCGACGTGTGATACAGAATATATCCGCTTGGCAAGCCCACCATGGCAACCGAGAACCAAGTACCGATGTTTAACCCGAAGAATATGGAACAAAGGATCAGGCCCATTGCTAGGATTCCACCCAACAAGAGAAACATTCGCATGAAGGAGAAATCAAATCGCCCAATAAATAGAACCGCTGTCAGACCCCCGAAGGTCACCAGGGTAGTGAGGGCTGCCGATTCAATTACCGAGCCCCCCACCTGAAACTGGGCGATGGCCAGCAGTGGAACAAAAATAACCGCTTCCGCCGCAACAAACAAAAGCAGCCCGAGATATTGCTTTAGCCGGGAAGCGCCTGATTCGGCCCAACGATTGGCGATCCAACTTGCGCCCATGACCCCCCCGAGAACAAATAACCAGTTCCAGCCGCCAGTTGCTGTCATGCTGATCTGTTCTAAGGTTACCTGTGGAATGGCGGTGAAGATGATGCATTCCAAACCGACAAAGGCGAGAATTGCCAATCCCAGGTGCAAGTAGGTCCTCTGGATCAAGCCGATGCGGTCTGATTCTAAGGCGTGAGCGGCCGATTGTTCGGCGTATGCCGCGGGAAATGTGTTGGATTGAGCGTATCTCATCGAGGACTCCTCCTACTTTTCGCGTGTGGCGGCAGCTTTTTGGCCGTGAAATGCTGAGGAACCTGCAAAAACGGCTGTGGAGAGCGGCACGGTTCGCGAGTGGGCGCCAAACGCTATCCGACTTCTGGGTGATGCACATGGTGTGTCAGAGAAAATTTAGATCGCCGTTTGATCGGAGTCACGGGAATCATAGCCGATCGGTGCTGTTTGGACAACGAAACGACGCTCGCTCAGCAGGGGTGGAATTCTTATAATGCCGAACTTTCGGAATGGAAGAGCCAAGCGACACGAAAATATCGTTCGTCGTTTGGGTTCAATTTTGAGGGTTGTATCTGTCGTGGCCAAGAAAAAGATCAAGTCTGGCGTGAACCGTATCTTGAGAAGCCTGCGCAAGCAGTATCCGGTCGCCGAATGTGCCTTGAATTACGAGACACCCGTGCAGCTGCTGGTGGCCACGATCCTCTCGGCCCAATGCACGGATCAACGCGTCAACATTGTCACGAAGGAGTTATTTCGCAAATATCCGACGGCGGAGGCCTTGTCCAAAGCGCCTCTCAAAAAAATCGAAAAAGAGGTGAAGAGCACTGGCTTTTTTCGAAATAAAGCGAAAAACATCAAGGGCTGTTGTACGGCTCTCGTGGAACGTTACGATGGCGAGGTGCCGCGGGATCTGCAGCTTCTTGTTGAGTTGCCTGGCGTTGGACGCAAAACGGCAAATGTCGTGCTGGGAACCGGCTTTGGTCTTGCAACCGGCGTTGTTGTGGATACGCATGTTTCTCGCATTAGTCGGCGATTGGGACTGACGACTCAAAAGGATCCCGTCAAAATTGAACGTGATTTGATGGAACAACTGCCCAACAAAGAATGGGTCATCTTTTCGCATCGCGTGATTCATCACGGACGACAAGTGTGTAAGGCCCGTAAGCCCGATTGCGAACAGTGCAAAATGCGCGATATTTGCCCAAGAATTGGAGTTTAGGTGGTTCTGAGTTCAAGCCGTGATAGACTATCGGTTCATGTTTGTAGATGGAATGCTCGGGTGGCGACGGAAAGCGATCATGATTCTAACCGGCAATGAGATTCGCAAACGTATCGGGAACGAAATTGTCATCGATCCGTTCGACGAAGATCAGTTAAATCCCAACAGCTACAACTTGTCGCTTCATGATGAAATCATGACCTACGAAGAGGTTGTGCTGGATATGCGGTCGCCAAATCGGGTTCGTAGGACTGGCGTTCCGAACGAGGGATTGGTGTTGAGTCCGAATCAGCTCTACTTGGCGCGAACCGCGGAACGTACCGAGACGCATCAACTGGTCCCTTTGATTCAAGGCCGTTCCTCGATTTCCAGGCTTGGCTTGTTTGTCAATGTTTCATCGGGCTTTGGGGATGTGGGATTTTGCGGCTACTGGACATTGGAAATGTACGCGATTCAACCTGTCCGGATTTACGCCGGGGTTCCTATTTGTCAGATTTCCTACCACACGACCGTTGGTGAAATCTCGGAATACCAGAGTGACAAGTATCAACACAATCAAGATATTCAGCCGAGCTTGCTCTATCAGGAGCTGAATCCGGGTGTCGAGTCGTGTGAGCAGCAGCTGAAATTGGAGTTTGGTCGCCATTAGTGACGGCCGGGTGGCGTCCTCTTCAGAGCACCGGGGCGTTCATGACTGGCTAAGCCGTCTGGGGTGGTCTCTACATGACGGCAAAATAGTTTTCGACGGCAAAGTCCATGCGGGCTTCCGACATCTCGGGCTGTTCACCCTCGTACAACGCTAGATTTCTGACCTGCAACAGAATGTCACGAGGCTGGCAACAGCGAAACGGGCGGTTAACCGACGTGTAATGTTTCTCGATCAAATAGCGCACCGTCTGATCGTCGTACTCGATCCCCATAATCGGTGACATGATTTTGAAGAGTTCGATGAACTCGCCTTGAGACGGATTTTCCACTTCAATCTTGTAGGGGATTCGACGCAGAAAGGCGTCGTCGACTAAATCTTTGGGCTCAAGGTTGGTTGAGAAGACGACCAGTTGATCGAAGGGCACTTGAATGGATTTGCCCGATGGAAGGTTGAGGAAGTCGTATCTCTTTTCGAGAGGAACAATCCATCGGTTGAGCAATTCGTCGGTTCGCATCCGTTGGCGACCAAAGTCATCGATGACCAGGGTGCCGCAATTGCTCTTCATCTGAATGGGCGCTTCATTGATGTTGGTCGTTGAATTCTGCCGCAATTCCAAATGCTCCATGGTCAGTTCACCGCCAACGATAATTGTTGGCCGGCGAATACAGACCCAGCGTTTGTCCGCTTTTGACTCCGCGAGTAATCCACCATTCGACTCAATATGAATTTCTTCATGATGATTGGGGTCAAAGACACGAATGATTTCACCTTCGAGTCCAATCGCCCGCGGTATCCAGACGTGGTCACCAAAACACTTGGTGATTCGTTCCGCAATGCTCGTTTTTCCGTTTCCTGGAAATCCAAACAAAAACATGCCGCGTCCGGAGTTAATGGCGGGACCAAGCTTAGCAAACATCTGTTGGTTAATCAGCAGGTCTGCGAAGGCGCGTTTCAAATCGTTGGCGGTCGGATGTTGACTCGTCAGGCTTTGAGCCTTGACCGATTCAACGTAGGAACGAAGCGATACGGGGGCCGCGCCGTAATAGCTGCAGTCGTTGCTGTATCGTCGAGCCCGCTCCCGTCCCATGTCAGTCAGCTGGTAACGATAATCGTTGATTTGAGCCTGATCGCGATAGACGACCATCTGCTCGTGCTTGAGTCGTCGCAGTAATTGGTCGACCAGTGCGAACGGGATTTTGATCTGTTCCGCCACTTGACGACCCTCTGCATCACCGCGGGCCAGCAAGAATTTCATGATCAATTCTTCGATTTGGGTCTCTGTTAAACCGGCTTCTTCGAAGGTTGTTGGTTCCGCTGGCATGAAGCCGGTGGATGAATATTCGAGTTCCGGTTGGATGGTCGTGAGCCCTTCATCGTCCTCGACGTCACCCGAGGCAATGTGGTTGATGCGATTCAGCAGACCTTCCAAACGATTATCCGGGTTGTTGCCGTCGTTGCTGACCGATCGATCAGAGCGTTGCGGGGAAGGCGCGGTGCGGAGGGGCAGTTCCGGGCGTAGCGGTTGTTCGGGTAGCGTGGGGGCGACTGGGGAGGATTCTAAGGGATTGGACATTGGCAGGTTCGTCTCCTCAGCGGCCAGGTCGTTGGTGATCAGCAAGGCGCTCGCCTTGTGAAAACACTACGTTTTGACCGGGTAAGGGTCAAATTAATCGAGGCCGACTTGCCCGCGGAGTGGGGCCGCCCTGAAATCGGAAAAGCGGCGCCGAAAGGCGAATTAGGAAAGTATCGCCAACACATAGATGGTCGCCAAGGCAATTTGTAACGCAGCGAATGGGAGGGCGATTTTCACAAATTTCGCGAAAGACACGGTTAAGCCGTGCTTGTGCATGATGGTAACGGCGACCAAGGTCGAGGCCGAACCAATCGGTGTGATGTTTCCGCCCAAATTGGCACCAAAAATGACGGCCCACCAAAGCGGCGAGCTGTCGGGTGTCCCCAGGCCCTTCAGAATCTTGGCCAGCATGGCTGCGAGGGGAATGTTGTCCGTCACGGAACTGAAAAGTGCAGCACACACGAGAATGGCGCCCGTACCAATTTGGTCACCGAGCTCGATGACTTTGGCAAGACCTAACCCGATCAAATCCAGAACCCCAGCGTGCTCCATCACGTTGATGACGACAAACAACGCCATGAAGAAGCCAAGCAGATCCCAGTCGAGGGCTCGATAGAACTTATCGACCTCCGACTTAAAACGCAGCAGCATGATTCCTGCAAAGGACAATGCGACAAAACCCATCTGCAGATCATCGATATACGGCAGGATGGAAGTTGTGGCAATTGTCACAATAAACAGCGCCAACATTACGGCGGCAAAGTAAAAGAATCCTCTGCTCTGGATCCCGTCATTCTCGTCGAAGTCTGCCACCGTTCGCAGCGCCGACTCTCGCTCGTCGACGGTCTTTAATGAGTGAATGCCAAATAGTTTCGCCCCCATCCAGATGGTGACTGCCGTCGTGACCGCGACGAACGGTGAGGATTTGATGAAGAAGGTTGCGAAGTCAATATTGGCTGCGGTGCCGACGATGATATTCGGGACCGAGCTGATCAGCGTCAGCAAGCCACCGATGTTGGTCAGCAGCCCCTCCAGAAACAGGAATGCGAGCAGTTGCTGTCGTCGATTAAGTTTCTCCAGTGAGACCGCCGTCAGGGATCCCACGATGATCATTGCCGTCACGTTGTTCAGCACGGCGGAGAAAATGACGGTCATCACTCCGTAAGATGCCAATAGTTTTAAGGGGTCGCCGCCCGATGCTTTTGTGACTCGAATGGCAATCCAGGTGAACAGACCTGAACGGCTTGTCACGTCAACGAACAAACTTGAGCCCATGATGATCGCAATCACGCCCCAGTCGATGCCAGGGATGTAGACCGGCATGTGGATTTGGTGTCCATCTACATAGATTGGGTGTTCGCTGTGTGTCGCCGATGAACGTTCGTCCTGAAGAGGAGTGATGCGAATCTCTTGTGCTGTTTGGTCGTCCGTTCCCCCCTCGCCGTCTTCGACAAGGTATTCCCCCGCAACCTCACTGTGCGAGATCAGGTGATGACTGCCCACCACGACCGCCTGAAATGGAAGAATCTCGAAAAACGAACCTGCCAGTAAACAAACGATCGCAAACACACCGGCGATGATCGATTTCTTGGCGTGAATTTTCTCTTCCAACGCCAAGCACGTAATCAATCCAACAAGCAAGACCGCAAAAAAAAGCGTGACACCAAGCGACGTTGGCTCGATACGATTTGCGAGGATTATGGGCATTTGGGGTTCATCCGTGAGCAAGTCGTTTCCTTACAACAGCATTAGAGCTGTATCACGTAATTCAATAGAGAGAGGATAGGCTAAACCATGCATGGCAAGTTGGTCATTGTCTTTGGTGTTCATCACCAGGAGCTCAACGTCGTGTTGACGAATCAAGTCCGAGTAGTCTGTGAGGTGATGACCGAGTGCAACGATCGATTCGATCCGGAAGCTAATTCCAGATTTCGTTAAACGCTCTCGGCAGCTTTCAATGTATTCGGTGGGTTCTTTGAGTAACTGTTTAAGGATCGCCTCAGAGGCGATGTTAGTGTCGATCTCGGGGATTCGCCCAATCGTTCGTAAATATCTGTCAAAGACCGTTTTGTCCTCGATGTGCGTCAACAAGAGAACCCCATTCTCACCCACGCAGTTCGCTGCAACATTAACGAGATACGGTTGATCGGCCAAGTGATCGGTAATTGCCATGACGACATTTGCTGAGCAGTCCGAAGATGAAAGGTGGGTGCGGTGTGGGCTTGGAAACACAAGAACGGGTTGCGCGGTTGTTTGAGTTAGCACGTCGAGGTGAACGCCAAGACTGTGGGGATGCTCAACCACAGGGAGATGTAGGTTGCGGTAAGTGCAGATCAAATCGACGCGCGCGTCATCGATGGTTTTCAGCAAATGTTGAATTGAGGTGTCGTCATCTCGAGTCAAAAGAGTCCACTTGATTTCCGGCCGATTCAGTGTCTGTAGGAACTGCTGGATTTGATCGACGAACGCCTCGGCACCTTGCTGGTCGAGGTCGGTGACCACCAACACGCGTTGAAAGGTGACTTCTTCCAATACGAATTGTGCTTTGTCGGCGGATCGAAACACACTTTCAAATTGGTCGATATTGGTCATTTCGACATCATCTTTTTCTTGTCAATGGTCAAACACAGGTGACCCGCTTGGGCGAAACGGCGGCTTTTACAGGGCCCCTTCGTCGCAGAGCATATCACGCCCGAGACTGGCAATCGAGACCGAATTCGCCGCGACCGCGTACTAACGAGACTCGTCGAGTTTGGGTAGAATGCGGGCAAAATAGATTTGCTGCCGCCGAGCGCTGGCTTGGAGATAGGGTGCGGTCGTGCACCGTCACGCTACTCTGTTGTCTTGCTGCTGCTGCAATCGTTCGACTCTCCCAACCATAAGAGGTGCGAAGGTTTACGTCATGACTGTGAACGCTACTGATCCCTTTAACGCCCGAGATTCTTTCGAAACCGGTAATGGGCCGGCTGCGATTTATCGGCTTTCTCGTCTCGAAGATGCCGGTTTGGGAGAGATATCGAAGTTGCCATACAGCGTCCGTATCCTTTTGGAAGCTGTCCTGCGCTGTTGTGATGGCTATGTCGTCACCCAAGAGGATGTGAAAAAACTGGCCTCTTGGCAGGCCGCTGCTCCGGCGAAAAGTGAGATTCCATTTTTGCCGTCCCGAGTTGTATTGCAAGACTTTACCGGAGTTCCCGCCGTGGTCGATTTGGCGGCCATGCGCAGTGCCATGGCTCGGATGGGTGGTGATCCCGAAAAGATAAATCCGCTTATTCCAGTCGATCTCGTCATCGATCATTCGGTACAAGTCGACCGATTTGGTACGTTTGATTCGCTCGAAGCAAACGTCGATTTGGAGTTTCAACGAAATCGCGAACGGTACGAGTTTCTCCGTTGGGGGCAGCAAGCGTTGAACAATTTTCGCGCGGTTCCACCCAACATTGGAATCGTTCATCAAGTTAATCTCGAGTATTTGGCAAAGGGAGTTTTTCTGCGTGAGGATGCTCAGGGATTGGTGGCCGTTCCCGATACGCTGGTTGGAACCGATAGCCATACGACTATGATTAATGGCTTAGGCGTGGTCGGTTGGGGCGTGGGAGGAATTGAAGCGGAAGCCGTCATGTTGGGCCAGCCGTTGTACATGCTGATGCCTGAAGTCGTGGGCTTCGAGTTGACGGGCGAATTAGCGGCAGGAGCGACGGCGACCGACCTGGTCCTGACCGTCACGGAAATGCTGCGGAAAGAAGGCGTTGTCGGCAAGTTCGTTGAATTCTACGGTGCGGGGGTTTCCCGAATGTCACTTGCGGATCGGGCCACCATTGCCAATATGGCCCCCGAGTACGGTGCCACCATGGGCTTCTTTCCTGTTGATGGGGAGACACTCAACTACATGACGCGCACCGGACGAACGTCTCAGGAAGTTCAACTGGTCGAGCGGTATACGAAGGAACAAGGTCTGTTCCGAACGAATGATTCTACGGTGCCGACTTTCACTAAAACCCTTTCGCTGGACATGGGAGTCGTCGAACCGTCCCTCGCCGGTCCTAAACGACCTCAGGATCGTATTTCACTTGCTTCGATGAAGGAGTCTTTTTCTGAGAGTTTGAAAGCTCCCGTCAACGAACGGGGATTTGGGTTGTCGGGTCAGGACTTAAATCGGACCGCGGATGTCGAGAATGGTAAAGCGGTGCCGATTGGCCATGGTGCTGTGGTGATTGCAGCGATTACCAGCTGTACCAATACGAGTAATCCATCCGTCATGGTGGCCGCGGGTTTGGTGGCGAAAAAGGCGACCGAGCGGGGGCTCACGGTGCCCAGTTATGTCAAAACAAGTTTGGCACCCGGTTCGCGGGTCGTCACTGACTACCTGGACGAAGCAGGACTTACGAATTCACTGCAAAAACTTGGTTTTCATACCGTCGGCTATGGCTGCACGACTTGTATTGGGAATAGCGGTCCGCTACCGGATGCGGTTGCGAAAGCAGTCACTGATGGAGAGCTCGTGACTTCTTCCGTCTTGAGTGGAAATCGTAACTTCGAAGGTCGCGTCAATCCGCTCGTGAAAGCCAATTATCTCGCCAGCCCGCCACTGGTTGTCGCCTATGCACTGGCGGGGCGAACCGATATTGATTTGACGACGGAGCCTCTCGGGCAGGGTGTGGATGGAAAAGATGTCTATTTAAAGGAGATCTGGCCGACTCGAGACGAAGTTGCCGAGATCGTTGATCGTTCGGTCCAACCTGAAATGTTCTCGAAAGAATATGCTCAAGCTTTTGAGGGTAACGAGCGTTGGAATGCAATTTCGGTAAGTGGTGGTGAGCTTTATGGATGGCAAGACGAGAGTACTTACATCCAAGAGCCTCCGTTCATGCTTGACTTAACTCCCGACTCGGAGCCCATTCAAGCGATCAAGGATGCCCGAGTGTTGGCCCTGCTTGGCGACTCGGTGACGACCGACCACATTTCGCCTGCAGGAGCGATCGCCAAAGAGAGTCCCGCTGGCAAGTATTTGATTGAAAAGGGCGTTGATCCTAAGAACTTCAACAGCTACGGATCGCGACGCGGAAACGATCGTGTGATGTTGCGAGGCACATTCGCAAACATTCGAATTCGAAATCAGCTCGCGCCTGGAACTGAGGGCGGCTGGACTCGACATCTGCCTGTCGGTGAAACCATGGCGATTTACGATGCGGCCATGAAATATAAGGTGGACAGGGTTCCCTTGGTGGTGCTGGCTGGGCGAGAGTACGGTACTGGCAGTAGCCGGGATTGGGCCGCAAAGGGGACATTTTTGCTCGGAGTCCGCGCGGTGATTGCGACCAGTTATGAACGGATTCATCGCAGTAATCTGGTTGGTATGGGGGTGCTGCCATTAGAGTTTTCTGACGGCGCGACTTGGCAGTCTCTCGGATTGACGGGCGAAGAAACTTTTGACGTCCCGGTGGATGACCAACTCCAGCCACGTGCAACGATTGAGGTAACGGCGACGACCGCCGAGGGGCAAACCATCCGCTTTCCCGCGATCGTGAGAATCGATACTCCGGTTGAGTTGGATTACTATCGAAACGGTGGAATCCTTCAGGCGGTGCTGCGAAAACTGTTAAAATCCTAAATCAGTTCGTCGTTTTCGTTACGTTTTCCTTTAGGCTGGTAGAGGCAGAAAATTCCGTCGAAATCAATTCAGTCATAGGTTGATTCTATGCCAGTTAATGTCGCTGTGATTCCTGTTGCAGGGCGAGGGACACGCCTAATACCACTGACGAAAAGTCAGCCTAAGGAAATGTTGCCACTTGGACGTTGTCCAACAGTACAGCACGTGGTTCAGGAGCTGGCTAATTCGGGTGTCCGAGAAATGCTGTTCGTGACCGGACCGGGTAAAACGGCCATTGAAAATCATTTCGATATCGATTTGGAGATGGTTCGTCATCTGCGTAATTCAGGGAAAGAAGATCTTCTCGCCGAACTCGATTTTGAACGTGAGAAAATCGACTATTTCTACACCCGGCAACGACGTCAACTTGGGCTTGGGCATGCGGTCATGTGTGCCAGGCCTTTTGTCGGGCAACGGCCGTTTCTGATTGCTCTTGGCGATTCTTTGCTCGGTCTCAATAGTCGCTCGGATGTCTGTCGACGGATGATTGACCATTTCGATCGAGAGGGTGCCGATGCGGTGATTGCCTTCCAAAAGGTGCCCCACGAAGAGGTGGTTAAATACGGGATCGCTCAGCCACGCGGTGAAGCAGGAGATGTTTTCGAGCTGTCGGACTTGATTGAAAAGCCGAGCGTGGATCAGGCGCCAAGCAATTTGGCCGTGGCCGCTCGCTATATTTGCCGTCCGAGTGTCTTTGACTACCTCAGTCGTACCGCGCCGGGTAAGGGAGGCGAAATTCAGCTCACCGATGCGTTGCGGATGATCATCAAAGAAGGCGGGCGAATCCTGGGCGTGCAACTCGCGCCGGGTGAGAAACGATACGATGTGGGTAACTTTGAGTCTTACTATCAAGCGTTTATCGAAGCGGCTTTGGCCGACTCCCAGTACGGGCCCTCTGTGGCCCAACACATCCGGAAAATCCTCTCGGAATATGCGGAGGATTGACTATGCAGTTGTTGCGTCGAAGAGCGTATGCCCGAGCTGGACTGATTGGCAATCCTTCCGACGGTTACAATGGCAAGACGATTTCGATCAGTGTTCGCGATTTTTGGGCAGAAGTTGTGCTCTACGAATGGGACCAATTGGAGATTATTCTCAGTCAAGAAGACCGGTCAACTTTTCGGAATGTGCGCGAATTAAGCCGCGATGTGGCCTTGCATGGTTACTACGGTGGGGTCCGCTTGGTCAAGGCGACGATCAAGAAGTTTGTCGAATACTGCGAGCGCCAGGGACACACCCTGCATGAGCAAAATTTTTCGATCCGTTATTCGTCCAATATTCCACGCCAAGTCGGTCTAGCCGGATCGAGTGCTATTATCGTCGCGACCTTGCGATGTTTGATGGACTTCTATCAAGTGGGAATTGATTTGCGAGTCCAACCTTCGCTGGCTTTGTCCGTCGAGGCCGAAGAACTTGGTATCGGAGCGGGCCTCCAAGACCGAGTCATGCAAGTCTACGAGGGACTTGTTGCAATGGACTTCAGTCGCCAAAGTTTGCAGGTGATTGAAGGCTTTCAATGTGGTGTCTACCAACCTTTGGATCCCGCCCTATTGCCTCCGATTTACTTGGCATTCCGCACCGATTTAAGTGAGCCTACCGAAGTGTTTCACAATAATCTTCGCGATCGATATCGTCGAGGTGAGTCTGAGGTTGTGGAAGCAATGACTCAATTTGCCCGGCTGACTGATGATGCTCGGACGGCGATTGAAAATCGTGATCCGCAAAAACTGTCGGTCGCGATTGATGCCAATTTTGACTTGCGAAATCAGATTTGCGAATTGCACCCCGGCCAGATCGAAATGATTCATGGTGCCAGACAAGCCGGAGCAAGTGCCAAATTTGCGGGGTCGGGGGGGGCGATCATTGGCGTCGCGCCAACCCAGCAAGTCTTTCAGCGACTTACCGCGGAGTTAGCAAACATTGGCTGCCGTGTGATCCGGCCAACGATTGCCAATCAAGCCGATTACCCGCCGTGGCTCGACGTCGAAACAACTAATCAACCATCTCCAAGTCACTCTGATAGTACTCAATCGCCTCCAAAGGATTCAGATTGAAAATCGCTCGACCGTCGGTGGACCAGCAAGATCCGTTGTGACGAAAGACGGCGGTAGCCGCCTTCTGGTTTCCGACCGCTTCGACTTCTTCCATGCCGCCTCCCTCGATCGCCTCGAATTGGATGGCAACACCCACCAAAGCGGTCAAATCGCCACTTTTGCGGTCCCGAGCAAACGAAACTTCATTGGAAAAATCACAATCGACCCACGCTAAGCCACGCGGTCGCCCGGTCGCAGAAGCGGCGTTGAGAAAATCTGCTTCCAGCCATTCACGTCGCAAACAAAACTGTTTCCTTGCGGATTCCAAACGTGCTTCACGACGATATCCAGACAGAACACGGTATAGCCAAATGACTCCGACGGTCACTGCGACGCCGAGAATCACTAAAATGGTATTTTGAATCATGACGACTTTTCTCCTCACGGTCGTCCCAGCGGATAGAAGTGCCGAACTTGCATCGACCTCGATATTATGACAGGCCCCACGAATTCTACATTGAGCGACCTCCGTTCGGCAAGATTTCGCCTCGGAAAAGATCTGTTTCCTGTGTGGGCAAGGTCGCTTGCGATCATCTTACTTGGTAAAAGACTCCGCGGGGGAAAAATCTCATGGGAAAAGAGCTGGGTCGAACTGGCGACTCGAATCGACCTTTTCTGTTGGGGGTTCAAGTATGATTTGCAGGTTTTTTTCGGCTCGATTCAGTCTGTTTTGTGATGTTCATGACGATTTAGCCGGGGCGGAGCCGGTCGAAAAGGCGGCCTCGGCCCGCTATTAGCAACGTGAGGAAGATGGCTGGACGCTCGTGGATAAAGTATCTAAGGCGCCTTGTCGATGAAGAACAGGGAGTGTGGAGCCGATGGCTTTGGATCGGGAATCGACATTGGAGAACTGGCATCTTCGAATTCCCGAGGGCAAGAGTTTGGGTCCTGTTTCGTAAAATGTGTTGGATCGATGGTGTGCCGAGGGACGCATCGACGGCGATTGTGATTTGTGAAAAGATGGCGATCCCTGGCAGGAGGCGACAGCCGTCTATCCCGAATTGTTACGGTCAATTCACTCCGCGAACAATCCGTTTGTCGACGCGAAGGTGACGCCATCGACAGTGAATTCCAACCCGTCATGATGCCCCCCTCTTGGCGGCTTGAGATTGGGTTTGGGGCTCGCAGGAATTTTGATAACTTGCCCAATCATGAGCCTGATGGCCTGGGTCATGGGAGACGCGGATTTGCCGAAAATGCGTCCGCAGCAGATGGATGGATCCGAATGGATTATGAGATCACTCAGATAGGTCGGTGCTTCGGAATGGTTTTGTCGCTTCTTGGGAGCCTTGTTCTGGGAGCCTTGTTCTGGGAGCAGTGGCGCTGATCATTGCTTTTTGACTATTTCGTCATTTTATCTGGCGGAGATGGAGGGGGGGGGGAATGCCGATCGAATATGATTGTCCAGAATGTCGGAACCGACTTCGCGTGCTCGATGAGCATGCTGGACAGCAAGCTAAATGTCCTACTTGCTCTCACGTGTCAATCGTGCCCCGTTCAACGTCATCAACGAACGATGCTGCTGATCATTTGATGTCCGAGGAGTCTGGGGACATTGAAAACCCCTTTCAGGCCCCGCCGATTCGAGGTCAAACTGGCGAGTATGGTTTCCGTCCGCATCGTGGTGGCCAGATTTTGACGATTGGAATTCTGAGTCTGCTGTGTTGCAATCTGTTGGGGATTGCAGCGTGGCTGATGGCAAATGCCGACCTGCAAATGATGGACAAGGGCGCCATGGATTCCGCAGGTCGAGAACTAACTGTCGCGGGAAAGGTGCTTGGGATTATCTCGCTCGTACTCTGTGCCCTTATGATTGTTTTCCAACTTATTCTCGTCGCAATCTAATTTGTTGGAGCTCTCTTATCGCGCGGTCTGAGGCAATGAAGAGCCATCGTGGTCGCGGGTCAAAGCTTGGCGAGTTCCCGCATCATCGTCGATTGTCGATTGATTTCGTTGTCTGGGAAGAATTTTGTGATCAGCCAGCCGTTTGAATCGAGTGGGACCGATACCGTGACAGTGACCTTTTCTGTGTCGTTCGTGATGACACTCGGTTCTACATCGACCTGCGTGTCGGAAGCCCCCACACAGCTCATGACTTCCAGGGCAACGCCTTGCACCTCCTCAGCGGTTACACCGGGAATCACGCTGCGGCGAGCGGCCTCATAAGCCGCTTCGCTGGCCAGGTTTCGGAATGTGTTGATCTGCCAGAATTCCATCGTGGCAAAAACAACCAGGAATAGGATCGGTGCAGCGAGGGCGAATTCGACGGCCGTCGCGCCGTGTCGTCTGTGCTGTCGTTTGTGGGATGTCGATTGCATGATTGTTCTGCTTTAGTGAATAAGAACTACAGGAACGCTGTAAGCGATGTCGGCAAAAGCTTCTTTCAGTTCGTCGCGTGTGGGGGCATGATAGTGTTTGCCTCCAGTCAGCTCAGCAACTTCTATCATGTCGGCCTGGTTGGCGGCGTCGCTGAAGGTGATCGTATGAACAATAATTCCCAGGTCAGCCGCAGCTTGAGCCGTGACGGCCGGATCCGCTCCAGAATTCCAGACGCCATCGGTCATCAGAATGATGAGCTTGAAAGCATGGGACCGATTGGTTGAACTGTTCGTGAGTGTCGCGATCGCGTTGTTAACCCCGGCGGAAATATTCGTGCCACCGATGATTGCTTCTTCGCCAATTTCCGAGATTTTGTTGAGGATGACGTTGGGATCAGCTGTCAGTTCGCAATGCGTGGTCACGGTCGCAGCACTGATACCCTGATAGGTATACGCATCCGAATACGAGACAAGTGAGATTAACTCTTCCTCGACGGTCTCTGTAATGGCACCTTCGAATTCGTGGATTGCTTCTACTAATCCGGCCCAACGACTACCGGTCGGGTGAGGAGGTGTTGCGTAGTTGACCTGCCATGAGTTGTTTTGCAGGTCTCCCGGGTATCTCCAGCTTATGCCTGATTCATCCCAGGCCATTGACCCGGATCGGTCAACCACAATGCAAATGTCACGATCAATTCTTGTCGCTGTGGAAAAGAGTTCGGGGTGGAAATGGCTTTGTCCGAGCAATTTGCCGAGGAACAGGGATACGGCGCCTGACGCGGAAGCTTCGGTGCGACGTCCGCGAATGCGGACCGAGTTTTTGGGTGAGCCAACCTCTTCGAACGTGAATGATCCGTCGGCCGACAACACACTCTTGCCAAAAACGATGTCCTCGTCCTCAAGGATAAATGATTCGCCAGCCACTGTGTTTTCGCCTGCGATGTAGATCGCTACATCGCGAGCTGCATCCAATTCTTCTGTATTGCCAATCGTGTGGCTGGCGGCGCGTGCGGCAGCATCGGTACCATGTTGTAATTCGGAGCGGACGGAATGCATGTAGGCAATGTCGATGGTAAAGGCCGCAGCTGCCACCAGCATCGCCATCAGGAAAGCGGTCATCAGAATGATCGTACCTGCTCTCTGACGGTGTCGGTTTGCAAAACCGAATTGGCTTGGCATTCGAGTTGCGTGGGGCATGGATCTACTCCTTAAGCATGGTGACGTGGGCTTGAGGTGTCTTGTCGATGTACCAGAACCCGAGCAGGCAGTTTTGCGAGAACGGGGCTGTCACTGTCACCGTGAGAGGCATACCAGCAACAAGGTCGGCTTCCGCGACCGAAAAATCAATGGAAGATCCATTGATGTCGCGGTCGAAAATCAATTGATCGTACTGTTGTTCCGCTAAGGCGTAGGTGCCTTTTTTTCGCGTTGCGATTTTGGCCGTTTCGTAAGCGGCCACCGAAAGCGACTGCTTCAAGTGAATCATCGTGCAGAGTTCAATGGGCACGATCGAAAAAAACATGACGAACGGCAGGACCACAGCCAATTCGGTCACCGCAATCCCGTTTCGTCGGCGACTGAATTTGAAACGACGCATGCGAATTCCTCGTTTGGCAATCATCGATAGTGAAGGGAATGCGAGGTGAGGTGAATAGGGTTGCATTCATAAACTGGAATTGGATCGACTGTTAAATGAATATGCTATTTTGCGTCCTGCGCCAAATTAGATTGGTCGGAGCTGAAGACCGTGCTTTTGCGAGACCCGTGTCTTGTTTGCGCTGCATGAAGATGGAAAACAACCTTCCGGTCCCCGACAGGCTTCGTGGGAGGTAAGAATGCAACCGAGTTGTTAGAATTCATCATCGGCGACTGCTTGAAATGATGCAGCGATCACTCAATGCAGTAATTTTTTCAGCGATCGACTCGCGTCGACTCGACCAGTTCGCCCGGAATCAATTTCATGAAAATCGGGAAACATTTTCTCGACTAGCCGGTTTTGCTGGAGAAATGCAGGATGATGCCGATACTCGGATGCCATATGTCGATTGCGGGGGGATTTCATCAAGCCGTCAAGCGAGCTGCCGAAGCGGGCTGTGATTGTGTGCAAGTGTTTACGATTGCACCGCGTATTTGGCCCAAAACGACCACCAAAGCGATCGATGCAAGCGATGCTCAAACCTTCCGAGAATCTCTCAAAACGGAACGGATTCAGGCACCGTTAATCCACGGCTCCTACTTGATCAACTTGGCATCCCCCGATCAAACATTGTGGTTGAAATCGGTTACCGCATTGGCAACCGAATTATTACGGGCGGAAGCACTATCAATCCCCTACGTCGTTTTTCACCCAGGGGCTTTCACGACCAGTAATGAACAAGCTGGATTGGAGCAAATCACGCGAGGATTGGATGCCGTACATGCCCAGGTTGGGCAGATCAAGGCATGTTGCTTACTCGAAACGACGGCCGGGCAGGGTAGCAACTTGGGATTTCGTTTCGAACAACTGGCTCAAATCTTGGATACTGTCGATGCGCCAGAGCGATTGGGAGTCTGCGTCGACACTTGCCATATTTTTGCAGCAGGCTATCCGCTGATCGAAAGAGAAGATTACTTGAAAACGATGCAAGATTTAGATTCCGTGATCGGAATCGATCAAGTTCGTGCGTTTCACCTGAATGATAGTCAACAACCTTTGGGGTCACGAAAAGATCGACACGAACAGATTGGGAAAGGCTGTTTAGGACTAGAACCGTTTCGCCATCTCTTGAATGATGAACGTTTTCGCGGAGTACCGATGTACTTGGAAACGCCCAAAGGTGAACAGGCAGATAAGAGTTTGGATGAGCTCAATTTGGCCACGCTCAGGGGGCTCGTGGCTGGTTAGGATGGTGGAGACGCTCCGGCCCGGTTTACGGATTGAGGACCGCCTTGACGATTTCACCCGAGTGCATCGTCTCGAAAGCTTCCTGCCAGTTTTCCAGTTCCCACTGCCCACCGATGATCGGAGAAACATCAAGTTGTTCCGTCGACAGCAACTGCAGGATTCGTTCCCAAATCGGCCAATTATGGCTGAAACTTCCCTGTAAACGTACGTTTTTTTGAACCAGCGGGTCCAGCGAAAAATCGAGAGGCTGTGGTCCCCAACCGACTTTGGTGATCCAGCCGGTGGGGCGAACGACTTCCAACGCCTTTTTCAATGCAATTGACACACCGGTTGCATCAATGACGCCATCGACGCCGTAACCGTCACCCTGTCTGCACCAGTCGTCGGGGGCTTCCAGAATTGTTTCGCAGCCATAGTGCGAAGCTATCTCTAATCGTTTTCGATCTCGTTCCAGTCCGACAATTGCGACCGTCGCGCCACTGAGGCGCGCCATCGCGGCGCAGAGAATGCCAATCGGGCCCGGCCCCATCACCAGTACTCGATCGCCTGGTCGAATGGTGGAATTGACGACCGCAGCGTTGTACGCCACGCAACATGGTTCGGTTAATGCCGCCCGTTCGAAGCTAAGGCTATCGGGAATGCGGTGCAGGATGCGCGTGGGAACGCTCACGTGCCTTCTCATCGCACCGTGAACGGCAGCTCCAAAACCCGACCGTGACGGATCTAGGTTGTATAAGCCAACACGAGAAAGTGGAGCGTTGGGGTCAATGATCGCATGCGTTTCACTGACAACTCGATCGCCGACCTGCCATTCCGATACCCGACTTCCGACTTCGCGAATTGTGCCCGAGAATTCGTGTCCCAGCACCATCGGGTATTTGACCTCCCAGCTTTGTTGACCTGTCCACATATGCAGATCGCTTCCGCAAACGCCGACGGCTTGTACTTCGAGGATCACCTCGTCTGCAGCTGGGGTGGGAGCAACGATTTCTCGAAGCTCAACACTGTACGGGGCAGGTCCGAAATTAACGACAGCGGGTTGAGTCATGATTGGCAATCCTTCACTCAAGTTGATTAGGGGAAATACCTTCGAGCCCGTTTCAGTTTCGACGCCTATGGTAAACCGGATTTGGATCCTTTTAAACCGTCTAACTGGTGGCGTTAGTGCCGTGGGGGTCCGCAAAAACCGGAACCTTGTCATAACCTTACCGCTTTGATTCCTTTCTGCCCGCAATGTTGCCCGTTTGCAACGTGTGACCTAAGTTTGTGCAGATTTTAGGCAAACCGAAGGGATTAACGACACGACCAAGAAGCCCCATTTCACTGATGAATAGACGACCTGATTTGAATTCTCGCCAGTCTTCGCGACGGTTGGATCCGCCGATCGATTTTCAAAGACTGCTGCATCGTTGCCGCGGCAATGAGCGCTTAGTGCGGCAGCTTGTCGCCACCTTTCAGCAGAAGATCGACGAAGATGTGGCCCTTCTGGAGGGAGCGCTCGATCGTAAGGACGCTTCTGAAATCGCAGCTGTGGCCCATCGCGTCAAAGGGACTGCCGCAAATATCGCGGCAGATGGAATCCGAGAAGCAGCTGAGGAAATCGAACAAAGCGCGTGGTTGGGGGAATTTGCACAGATTCCCCAATGGTTGCTGCGCTTCAAGGTTGACGGATCGAGATTGGCGCAAATTCTTAATCTGGAAGAGGGGCGATTCGAAACAAAGGAGTCTCAATGAGGGGCATGACGCGAATCCTTATTCTCGACCGCGATCCGACTGTGGCACAATTGACCGAGCCGAATCCTCCCAGGTTGGGAAGGGTCTTGCCGACAAAAAAGACATCTGAAATCCAATCACCGCCAAACGAATTTCTTCAGTAGGGAAGCTAACTTCGGAGGGTCGCCGTGAGCAAACAATCGGAACAAGAACGTTTGGCTATGGAAAATACGTTGGAATCGTTGCGACGGGAATTGATGCAAACCAAAGCGTCTCATGAAAAAGTCCGTCGATTGTTGGATCGACGAGAATGCGACTTTCTGCATCTTGTTCATGATCTTCGCAGTCCGAGCTGCGGCATTCAGGGGCTCTGTACCCTTTTACAGCAAACGACGTTGTCGGATTTGCAGCGGGAACAGATAGGGATTATCGAATCGACCGCGGGAGAAATGACGGCGTTGGTCGATCGGACCCTCGAGCTCGCTCGTCTCGAGGTTGAAGAAATCGAGTTGCAAGCTGTGCCTCTTGATTTGGAAGCCTTAATGCTGGAGACGCTTAAAATTTCGGCTCATCGAGCAGCACCAAAAAAATTGCAGTTGTTTCACTCGCGGACTGAAAATATATCTCGTTTCATTCAAGCCGATCCCGTGCGGCTCAAACAGGTGCTAGACAACCTGGTCAACAATGCAATCAAGTTCACGGATCAAGGATATGTTTCCATTTCTGCACAGATGACGTCGAGCAATTCCGAGCCCCGCTTGCAGATCTCTGTTGAGGATTCTGGGAGGGGGATGACCGAGGAGATGCAAGCGGTCATCTTCGATCGCTTTCAAACGACCGGGTCGAATCCAGAGGAGGGCACGGGTTTGGGGTTGTCGATCTGCGCCGAAATCGTGAGGCAGATGAAGGGTGAGATTCACGTCCAAAGTGTGCTAGGTCAAGGGACTTGTTTCCAGCTGATTCTACCAGTTCGCCAGATTGATGAGGACCAATCGGAGCATCGTCGCAAGTCATTGATCGGTTGCCGATTATTGCTCGTAAGTGATTATCCATTGAGTCGTACAACTTATCGACGAGTGCTCACAGCAGCCGGAGCCACGGTGACGATCTGCGATTCGAGCACGCTCGAGCGAATGATCGCTGCGAGAGCCGAGAGTCTGTCATACCATGCCTTGGTGGTTGATGCCGTGAACGTGGCGGCCGTCGCCGAAAAGTTTGATGATGCTGACAATTGGCGGTCTTGTCGTCGCGTGCTGTTGGTCGATGGCTTGCAGGCTCGAGAACTTGATAGTTGCTTTGCCTCATCCATCGTGGTTAGTAAGCCAGCAGACTACGATCGACTCATTGAAGCGATTTGCGAGGGGCACGGGGCGACTTCTTCGTTTATCTCGGAAACCGCCAAACCAATGCGAATTCTGCTTGTTGAAGATAGCGAGGTTAGCCAGATGTTTGCGGACGGCCTCCTTTCGATGCAAGGACACGACGTTAAGATTGTCAGCGATGGACGGAGTGCTGTGGAAGCCGTGAAAGCGACGGAGTTTGATTTGGTCTTGATGGATATCGAATTGCCCGAAATGGATGGTTATGACGCGGCACGCGAAATTCGTAGATGGGAGCAACCGTCCACTTCACGGTTGCCGATCGTCGCGATGACCGCTCATCGGGATTCACGCCGACACTCGGATCCATCGACGTCTGATATGGATGCGTGGTTGACGAAACCTGTCGACGCGGAGCAACTATCAGAACTCGTGATCCGGTTGCAAACCATCGCCCCTGCAACGCATCGGTCAAAGTTGTCAGACCAGGGGGACAGCTCATCGGCCCATTTAGAGGTTCATCCGCCACGGGACGCAACACCAGGTCCAAGTCGTCGCCCGGCCCCTCGTCCATTGCGACGGCGATGACCAAGCTGGTTGGGGGATCTGGCGATGATTCGATTGACGTAATCATTGCTGCGATCAAGTCGAGTGAGCTGATGACACCGATCGGACGCTGATCGTTGTCGACAACGATCAAGCGATGAATAGGCCCTCGATGCATAAGTCGTGCTGTATTGAAAATAGGGGCGTTAATGCCAACGGTCGGTACAAGAGGCGGCATGGGTTCTCACACGAATTTCCTTCGCGATTTAGCCAGGGTGGGCAACACTTGTTCGGCTGATCCATCGGTAGCAGTAGTTGCATTTGGCTGGCCTGATCGCCAGCGGCTCGGACCATCGCGACGATACTGACCTTCGTTGTTTGATTCAATTTGGGCCAGGCTTCGATGATCAGCTGTAGATTAAGTTCGATCGGGATATTTCGTGCGACAACTGCGCCGCTCGGATCACCATTTTTGCCGCAAGCTAGGCAGCACAGCTAATCTGCTTGAGCCAGTCCCGGTCGCAACATCTCCGCTCACGTTATTGGCGTCAGATACCAACCGCGATTGACGCTTCAGCGTTTCGTTGGATTCCATTCCAAAGCCATAATGCGCATCGATGTCACTACGGAGGCAACAGCTACACCGAACGAAGCTAATCGAACAATAGCGCGAGCCGAACCCACAAGCACTCAACCAGAACAGCGTCTACTCAGCCCGCCTAAGCTGCGCCAAAAATGGCTCCCGTCCCCGTTGTTTCCCCGGCCACGAAAAACGGGCCTTTACGGGTGCGGTGACCGCCAAGCCTGGTCTGTTTGAAGTCGCGGATGGAGGAACACTCTTCATCGATGAGATCGGTGAATTGGCCGGCTCATTACAAGCCAAGTTGTTGCGGGTTTTGGAAGACGGATCACTCAGGCGACTGGGATCCATTAAGGAACGTCGGGTTCATGTACGACTGATCGCTGCAACCAATCGAGAGATGGCGGTTGAGGTCAATGCTCATCGATTTCGAGAGGACCTGTTCTATCGGATAAACGTTCTCACGATCGACCTGCCTCCCTTACGGGAACGTGCCGGTAATGTGCGACTGCTGGTCGAAAGTTTCGTCGGTCCCGATTGGACCATTGAGCCTGAATTGATCAACCTCTTGGAGCAATACAGTTGGCCCGGAAATGTTCGGCAGTTGCACAATGCGATTGAACGCGGCAAAATTCTGGCACAGGATGATTGGATCCGAGTTGAAAATTTGCCGCCCGAAATTATTCGCGGTATCCAAAATCAACGGCCGGCGCCGGCCGGCGTGAAGTGCAATCTGGAAACGGTCAATAAAGCGCACATCGCAGAAACTTACCGTCGCCATCATGGCAATAAGGCGCGCACCGCACGTGCTCTTGGGATCGGGCGACGAACGCTCTATCGATTGCTCGAAAAGTATGCAATCGAAAACTAGCCGGCTCGAACACCGGCAGCTGATGATGCCGAGGGAATCTGCCTGAAATCAGGCCGAAATGTGGCCTCCGATCGGTCCGGCTGCTCACTTTTTTGAACCCTCTTGCGCTTCTTCGTGAGACGGAGTGCGAACTCGACATTTGGTATGCAAGTTACACTTGTCAGAGCCGGCAGAAGAAGCCAAAGCGGAAGACGCTAAACCTTAGCGGATGGCCCTAACGCGACGAATCGGCCGCATGTCCGCCAAATGACCGTTCTTGTTGAATCTGCCTGGTTTTCAGCTAGTCAACGGCGCATTTGACGCAATATTTCAGTAGGCGGCGGTCGGATTCGAATCGCCCCGTTGTTTGCCGTGGTTTTGCTGGAGGAGGAGACATGTTGAATGTCAGGTACTCGTTTCAAAACAAGAAGTCAGGTGCTAGGTTCAAACAGTTTCTTGAAGAACGATTGCAATTTAGCTTAGATCGGTTCGAATCCAAGATCGAAAGTATCGCTGTTCGAGTGAGCGACCGTGATCGCTCCGGAGCAGCCGCCTGTCGCATTCAGCTGAAACTGAGTCCGTCCGGAAAGGTACAGGTCAATGCTGAAGGAGAAAACCACTACCTGGCTGCAACGGAAGCCATACAACGACTCAGAAATTCACTCACTCGTGACAATGAGTTGCGTCGTCGTGGCAGGAAGAATCGCCAACGTCGTTCCATTAAACGTGATTCTGGAGCGTTTTTTAACTCGTGATTAGCCGGGATGGGATCCACCATCGCCGGGCGCCGGCCCAATCTTGGCTGGTGCCCATTTTTTGTTGCTGAGGCACAATCTGTCCACGACAGAGATCACTTTCGCAGGACGAGAACTGGGCAGTGAGCCAGACGCACAACCCGTTCTGCGACCGACCCAAGTAAGATACGTTGCATGCCGCGTCGTCCGTGCGAAGGGATAACAATCAAGTCGCATTCGATTTCAGCAGCTAAATCGGTGATGACGTGTCCTGGATCTCCAAAGCTAATATTTATATTCGTTTTGGGATAATTTTTTAGTTTCTCGTCGATCGCTTCCCGGGCATGCGTCATGCGGCTCGCGTCATCGACGGACGCCCAAATTACGCCGGGCTCGGTAGCCGTCAGTTCCGGCAGGACATGGATGATGTGCAGATGGCTTGGATCGTCTACCAACTGGTGGCCAAGCACCATGGCTTCTTCTGATTCGGCCGAAAAGTCGTAGGGGACAACGACGCGTTTGCGGGGCAGGAAACCCATCAAAAATCCTCCGATTCAAATGATTTTCAAGGCAAGCAATTTGCGAGCAAAATAGGCAGAAAACGGCTTCGGGTTGTTGCTGTCAAGCCGCTTGCGGCACGTGAGAGACAAAGGGAAAATGTTTCTTGAAGCAATTATAGGCAACTCGTGTTGCGTCGCGCGCTATCTTAGACGAAAGTGGCGTAGAACGCACGACGATTTTGGCTGGAAGCATTCTCGCTTCCTTGCAAATAATGGTGTGGCAACTCACGCTGCGGAGAGGAATTAGGCAATGGAAAAAAAACGCCTTCAAGGTACGCTCGAAGAACTGCATGAGTCACTGCAGGAAACTCATGAGATCGATGAGCAGACGCGTCGTCTGCTCAAAGATTTGACGAACGACATTCAGCGATTGCTAGAGCAAGAAGATCAACCAAGTTCGGATGACTTAAATTCGGTGTCGGATGATTTGAAGGAGTTGCTCCTCAAATTTCAAACCGAACATCCGCAACTGAATGGTGTGCTGAGGCGGATTGCCGACGGGTTAGCCAACCTCGGCATCTAAATCGTTAGGCCACTGTCGTGTGCAAATCGTAATCAACCAATCTGATGGTCAGGTAATCCGCATGAATTTCGCGACGAATGGGGCTCCTGATCGTCAGGCAAGTTTACGAGTCCGTCGCCTGGAGATGGTGGAGAAACAACTGCGACTCCGCGGTATTAATGACGAACGCGTGATTCAGGCGATGTTGGAAGTGCCGCGGGAAAAGTTTGTACCCGAACGACTGCGAGATTCTGCCTACGACGATTGTGCCTTGCCAATCGAAGCGAATCAGACGATTTCCCAGCCATTTACCGTCGCTTTTATGTGTCAGGCAGTTGGATTGCAGGGGGGAGAGTCAGTGCTCGAGGTGGGCACTGGTTCCGGTTATTCGGCAGCTGTGTTGGCCTGCTTGGCCCGAAATGTCTATTCGGTTGAGCGGGTTGACGAACTTTTTCAGACAGCTTCGACTCGTCTTGAGCGGCTGCGTTGCAGGAACGTCCAAGTGAAGCTGGATGACGGCACGCTCGGGTGGCAAGAATTCGGACCGTTTGATGCGATCCTAGTGACGGCGGGTGGAGTGCAGCTTCCTGAACCGCTTGGGAAACAACTCAAAGAAGGCGGTCGACTTGTGATGCCGATCGGTCGCTCCCGAACATCACAAACAATGTACCGATACATCCGGCTGGGCGAAGGATTTCAACGAGAGGAGCTCGGACGCTTCCGATTTGTGCCATTGATCGGCACGCATGGGTGGGAGCCCAATTGAGGCGGCGGACTCCCGTTGCTTTGAGCCCGCCGGGCCGCGCCGACTAATCGTCCAGATCAAGGGCCGCGTCACCTCCTAGCTGTTGCTGATTGATCAGCGGCGGACCCCAATACTCGACTTTCGGTAAACCGGCTCGCCGGCGTCGTTCGGAGTCCGTCCAACGCGACTGAATTCGCTCGCATGCCTCGCGAATGTCTTTCCAGGACGGGTCACGATCTTCTAGCATCTTTCGAGTGCGTTTCATGGCTTTGCTCTGCTCCAGGGGAATACGGCTTGCCTCTCTTCGCCATCTACGCATCGGAAATGTTTTCAGTTCGTTCACCGCTTTTTAAAAAATAATACTTGGGATGTGATCGGCAGAAACTTCGGCGTTTTCCTAATCACCTCGGCCTAAATCATCGTCGTAAGCCGCCAGGATTAAGTCTTGTTCACGTTGTTCGTGAGCGTTGTACAAATCGCTAAACTTCTGAAACATTTGTTCGAGTGCGTCCCTCTCTTGCCGGCCAAGATTTTCGGATTTGGCTTGTTCGCAAAGTGTGTTGAGGAGTTTCAAAAGTTGCTCATGATCTTGCCGCAACAGGTCGATGGCGTGCTGGAGTCGCGGTGCCATGGCGATCAAGCTGTTGAATAGTTCATTTTCCACCTCCTCCTGGAATCGAGCCGTGACATGTTGTTGTAGTCGATCCAGCAGGTCTGCTACTTCTGACGCGGCTGTTTGCTGCTCTGGTAGTGTTCGCTCTGCCGTTGCCAGCAGTTCATCGATGATTGCGTGATTATTTCGGATCAACAAATAGGTTTCATGTTTCATTGTTTTTCGCTGTTGGAATAGCGTCCTGGGGTCGTTGGAGTCCAAAGGAGTCGGAGAATTTTAGGGAGCAGTTAGGCCTGCTTGGACCATCCGCTTCTTTGACCAACGAGGTCGTCGGCGAGCAGCGGTTGGGGTGCCTGTGACGCGATCGAACTCGTCAGCAGTTCGCATTTTTGGGATTTGATCGTTGGTGCGTTGTTTCCACTCGGCGAGCGCCGTGCGGTGAATTCTTAATTCTTCTTGATATTTGGCGGATCCGGACAGATTGTTAAGTTCAAACGGATCTGACTTAAGATCGTAAAGTTCTTCTGACGGTCTTGGTTTGACGAAGCATTGTTGTTGATTGTGGGCCAGTTGCCCGATGGTTGCCAATCGTTTCATCTCGACGTAGGTCGGACTGCGAACTGCGTCTGCGGGGGGCGTATTGGGCAGATCGTTGTAGACATTGTGAATGTATTTGAATTGTTTTGAGCGAGCTGCTCGGGAGTGATCTTCGAAGTCGTGCCAATTTTTTTCGGCGAACACATAATCGCGAATCGATTGGTCTGGTTGAGTGAGCAAGTTCTGGAAATTGCGACCATCCATCTTCGGGTCTGGTGGTAGACCCGCGAGGTGAAGTATTGTAGGTCCGATGTCGACAGAGCTGACCAATTGTTCGCAACGCGAGCCGGCTGAGATCTTAACCGGCCAGCGGATCATGAGCGGAGTGCGAATACCGCTGTCGTATAAAGTGGTCTTGTCACGTGGAAACGGACGTCCGTTGTCACTCAGGAAAATTACAACCGTGTTACGACTCAACTGCTGTCGTTCCAGTTCGTCGAGCACTCCTCCAATATATTGATCGAGGCGAGCGATTTCGTTGTAATAGCGAGCATAATCGGCTCTGACTTTGTCGGTATCTGGATGGTAGGGCGGCAAACGCACGGTGGCCGGTTCGTGCGGAGAATCAGAAATCTGCTTGTCATAAGGTCGATGAGGATCGACAGCAGCCAACCAGAGGAAAAAAGGTCGGTCCTTGGGGCGGAGTTCTAGAAGACGAAGCCAGTCCGTACATCCGCTCTTTGCTTCACCCACTGCGCTTTCCTGGAAAGTGCCCGATGCTCCTGATGTGCCGCTTGGTAATTGGAAGCCTGAGGTGTCTACTTCGTGGATCAAATCAAACCGATCTCGGACCTGATTGCCCAGGTGCCATTTTCCGGCCGCTGCGGTCCAATAGCCCGCCTGCTTGAGTTGTTCTACGAAGGTTGACTGTTCTTTTGGCAAAGGCCAATGTAGTTCGTCGGCATCCGTGTTATGGGGGTAGCGACCGGTTAGCAAGCTTGCTCGACTTGGACTGCAAGAACTGATTGTTAAGAAAGCGCGATCGAAACAAATTCCCTCCCGGGCGAAACTATCCAGTCGTGGTGTCTTGACGATGGGATTACCAAATGCTCCGCAGTCATCCCAAGCCATGTCATCGGCGATGATCAAGACGAAGTTCGGACGATCGATCGAACCTGTGGGCATATCTGCCCAAGAGTTTGAACAAAGCCAGCAGACGATGAAGAAACCGGTAAATTGTCGAGTCAAGTTATTGCTCCTTACGTGTATGAATCGTTTCGGAGTATTTCAGCGCGCCCGTTTTGCCGTCGAAGTATTGGAAAATCACGAAGGGCCGGGGAAACGCGACCCAACGAGTCCCGTCCTGTTGGGGAGGGTTGTTGAAAACATTTTTAACTTGCACGATGCAATAATGGGGAAAGAGCCGGTGCTTGCGGGGAATGTCGCTTAACACATAACTTGACCAGCGAATGTCGCATTTTCGCGGTCCGTACTGGAATTCACCGTTCGCCGGTCGCCCCCCTTCGTCTTCGATTGGCCGGTGATTCACGGAGTTGTGAGGACCGGAGGCAAATTCCCAAACGTTGTCGGTAATCTTGATCGCAAAGCTATTGTGCAGATCGCCCGTCAGAACGAACACGGGCGCGTCGAGTTGATCCCAGAAGTTAATTAGTTTTTCTCGGTCGTGTAAAAAAACTGTCCAAGCATCATCTTTGGCTGTTGCAAGATTTAAATCGTCACCCCCGCCCGCTCCCACATGCGGAACCATGAAATTGACGGATGAAATAACGAATTGAAAGTCAGCGTCGCTTTGACCCATCGCTCGGATGAGCCAATCCATCTGTTGCCGACCAAGCATGGAAACATCTGGGCGGTTCGGTCGTGTGACATCGTGGAGATCCCGATGGGATCGCGTATCGAGAAAGAAAAAATCACAGTTTGCGATTCGAAATTGTCCATACGTGCGTCGGCCAATGGAATAACTTGATTTGCCGGTTGCAACGGCTGCCGGTTGAATTCGCAAACGATGTTGATCGATCACCTCAACGATTTCGTAGACACCATGATTGGGGTCAGCAGACGACGAATCCGGCTCAGGATCCAATACACCTGCCAACTGCCCGCCCCAGTGGACGTGTAGATTTGCCAGCTGATTTAAGGGCATCTCTTGGAATTTCGCGGCGCCATCATAAAGCACATCCTGGTCTTTCGTGAGCGTGGCACTGCCAAAATAGGCTGGCTGTTTGTGACGCAACGGATTGGACCAGGCCAGGTAGTCAAACCAAGCCCGCACGGCGATGTCACGAAAAACGGCGCGGCGGTCACGGAACCCCGCGGTCCCTGTGCCATAAATATCATTCAATGCTTCGTGATCATCATAGGTAAAGAAAGACGGAACGTGACGATGCCATTCGGCCAAGTTCGGTGCCCGATCAAGATATTGTTTGTAGTTCTGCCAAACCCCGGTGATGCTGGGCGCTTGCTCAACGATTTTTGGGAGTGGGCTCTGTTGAGTTTGTGTTTTCCATTGGTTGACTGGGTAGTCCCGTTGCTCTTCGTAGAGCCAATCGCCATTGAGAATTGCAAAGTCAACCTTGTCTTTTACTTGTCGGTTAAGTGTGTCGTAGGTTGGTAAACTTGGCCCGGCACCCGATTCGGGTTGCTGATTGTTACCGCAGGCGAATTCGAAGGAAAAATTGAACAACCCTTTGGGGTTATGTTGTGGATCAATTCGTTTTTTTGCATCCGGAAAGGTCCGGAAAGATCCTCGTTGTGACGAGTCATGGTCCGGAGCAAAGATTTCGTAGAAATAATCGGTATTGGGTGCCAGGTTTTTCAGTGTCACGACACCGGTGCAATCGTCCTCGATCTTGGTGGGTTGCCGTTTGGATATTTGATCTAACTCGTCGGAGGAAGTCCCGTAGCGAACTTGGAGCGATGCGGGTTTCGATGTCCGAGCCCAAATGCTCATTGAATCGCTAGCGGGTCGTCCGAGGATGGGGCCGTGAGTGATCTCTTGAGCGAGGCAGGGAATCGTCAGTAAACAGCAAATTAGCGAGAGTCCGCAGCGCGAAATAGGGCTCTTTGTCATGCGATTTCCTTAATCTGTAACGCGCGAGGTTGTTAATCCGTGGTCATCAATCCGGAACTCGACCCGATGCGTTCGTCTCGTTCAAGTAAATTGGATCGTACCTTGGCCAACCATCTTTTTCCGGGAAAGTGTCAACGATGGCTTCTAGATTTTTGCGAGCTGCTAGAACATTGGCGTCGACCGAATTAATCAGATTCGTAGACTCGGTTGGGTCTTGCTGCAGGTCATAAAGTTCGATTGGTTGCTGTTGTTGATCGATTCGCAACTTAAACCTCTTGTCGCGAATGACGCGATCCCGAAATTCAAACTGAGGGGCTACGCGTTGGCGAGTTTGATCAAATCGTGCGGGTTGCCCACCCATTGCCATGATCCATTCACGAGGTGAGTCATCGGCATGTCCGAGAATCAGTGGCGCGAAGCTTTTGCCATCAATCACGGTGTTGTCGGGGAGCGATGCATGGGCTAAATCGATGAAGGTTGGAAATAAATCGCTGAAGTCCACCAACGCATCGGTTACCACCCCGGCCGGCACTTGTCCTGGCCCATAAACGATAAACGGTTGGCAAACACCTGCCTCGTTCGATTGGCCTTTGGCTCCCCGTACAGTTCGCCCGTTTCTCCGACCACTGATCCCACGGGCGCTACCATTGTCGGTCGTCCAAATCAGGATGGTATCTTCCGCAAGCCGGAGATCGTGAAGAGCGTTGAGTAGGCGACCGAGCAGCTGGTCTGTGTAGCGTACCATGGCCCGATGTTTTTCTCGGGCGGTGGTCACGTGCCGTTCCGCCGGAGTGGTTGTCAAGGGACCGTGGGGAAGACACATCGGATAGTAAATAAGCATCGGGTGGTGTCGATTGGCTTCCATGAAGTCGACAACAAACTGCGTGAAGACTTGGTCTCCAAACTCCGACTCGTAGATGCGACTGCCGTCTGAAGTGTGGAGATAGGGATCCCAGTAGCGTTGGCCACTGGCGGGATTTCCCTTTTCATAACCTGTCCACATGCAGTACTGATTAAATCCGTGTTCTCGCATCACTTCTGGGGCGACGCGGAAATCATTGATTTGCCATTTTCCAGCCGCGCAGGTTCGGTAACCTTGGCGGCGGAGTAATCGAGCAAAGCTCAAGTTATGGTTGGGGTCGAAGTGGCAGCCTTTTCCCCAGCGGGGTACGTCCCAATGGTTGATCCAACCATTTCTCCAAGGGTATTGTCCAGTCAGCAGGCAGGCTCGCGATGGCGTGCACTGCGGCATGGAATAGGCATTCTGAAATCGCATTCCTTCACGGGCAATGCGATCGACGTTTGGTGTTTCGATGTCGGTGGCGCCGTAGCAGCTAACCCACTCTTTTCCCAAGTCATCGAGTAGGATCAAGATAATGTTGGGCGGGCGATCATCCGCGTGACTGCAAGTTGTCAGCAGGCAAAGGATGGCGAGTGAAAGGGCAAGGCGGAGCATTCGTTTGAGCCTATTGGAATGGCTTCTTCGTGAGGGCTTCTCAATTACGGTTGAACGACTTGATCCTGGCTTCGCTTGGGCCAGCTGAAGGGGGGCCAGCTGAAGGGGGGCCGCGGTTCTTGGCCAAATCGTTTGAGGTGGGGTTGGTTCGTACGGCTCTCAGGCGGGGAGTACTGCCATGGCGTATCCACAAAGATCTCCTTGATGAGCTCAAACAAGCGACGATCGTAACGTCGTAATTCATCACGCGTGTCGACATGATTATGATCGTGGTCAGGTGGGCGATTCGTGCCGAAAAAGGACTGAACGCCTTCTGCCCAATACTCATCGGCGTTGTTCGCGGCGTAAGTTCCCTTCCAAAGGCCATGGGCAAGAGCCGCCTCAAAGCAGAACTCCAGCCGTTGCTGAAAAGTGGCATCGATTCGATCAAGACCCATCAGGTGGATCGCGTGCGCGAATTCATGAATCAGGATGTTTTCTGCGCCATAAGGGTCGCCCGGGAATCGTAAGAGATTCTCTTCGCCACAGCTTACTGCGGGCCGATGCGGAGTCGGTCCGAGTCCCCGTGCTCGTCGGTCCCAGTAGTGAGTTGGCTTTAAATCAGAATGTTCCGGAATGTCCGTGGTCAATTCGTCAGCTGCCATCACGACGAATCGAACTCGGTTCGCTGCGAGTGCCTTTAGGATATCGCCACGCTGTTTTAGCATTGAGCGGATCAGATGAGCCGCTTCTAGCATTGCCATGTCGCTAACCTTGGCTGAGGCGACAATCGGAAGATGTTCGACAAGGACCTGTTTATGATAGAAGGGATCAAGTGAAAACGTGATACGTACCGAATCGGTTATTGCCGTGACCTCAGGACTTGTCTCGGCAGCCTCCGGAATCGTCGAAACCGAAAACAGGATGCCGATTGCCAATCCAGCATAAATCAAAAGCGCAGATTGATCGGCTTGGTACGGAAACGAAGCGATTGCAGTGCGAAGCCGGATCACGATCTTCGATGTCCCTAACCTTTTTTCGTTCGAAACAACAAGCAGACACGTTGTCTCCTTCCCGCATGCATGCCGAAAGGGTGCGTTTCACGGAGCATCCATTGTAGCAGGGAGTGACGGCTGTCGTCGGATGACGATGCTACTTTATTCGTTTTAGACGGACTTGGATCGTGCCTCGATTGTCGGCCAGTCCCAGCCAATTGTCGTGGCAACGTAGATAGACGAAGCCTTCGTGCGAGGTTCGTAGAAGTGCTTTGGAGCCGAGAATTCTTGGCGGCTGCAATTCGAAATCATTCAGGATGACTGCTTCGAGTTGCCCATGCCCCGACTCATCTCCGTCGACATTCACTCGTGCAGCGTTTTTCGTGATCAACCAATCGCCAAGAGAAGTAAGTTGATAAGTCTCGTTGCGACCGACAAGAAGTTGGGTCGCTTGATAGCCTGCGTTCGCCTTCAGTTGTACCGTAATCGACTCGCCAATCTCGATCGAACTAAAGGTTTTTGACCAATTCCAGCGACAGAGATCGGCCCGATAGCCGTCACCAATGTTTTCCCCGAATTGTTTCAATTCGAAGTCGATGTTTTGCATGACTGGGCGAAAGAGGTCTTCAAATTTTACGCTGTTGTTGTTCAGAAATTGCCGCCCTAACATGCGAAAGCGTTTTTCATAATTTGGATTGTGATGCAGCAGGTAACAGAGTGCCCAACATTCAGCGTAAGCGACCTGTGCCGATCTGAGCCTTTTCGAATTGGTTGACTCCCAATTGTCGGTGGTAATATCAAAACCACTGTCCGCTCCGTTTTTATCCGTGTCTCGACCAATCATCTCGGAAATGGAAGCGGTGAAGTTTTCGCGCGCGAGTACCCGTTTTAGCGATAGGGGAGGGCCATTCTTTAACATGGAAAGTGTTTGTTCTCGACAAATGGCTCCGGTTTTCGGACTCGCATTCATCGCGAATAATTCCGCCATGCCTTCCCGATACCATTGTGGGCCGGCCGTTCCGAAAACTTGGAAGCAATAGGCATGGATGACTTCGTGTTCGACCACTCCTGGTTTTGTCGTCGCATAAATGCTTGTCTGCTTTACTACACCAGATTTGATCCTCTTCAAATCGAATACTGTTTCACCACCGACCAGCAAGAGTAGCTTGCGAGTGGACTCCTTCGGGAATGATTTCGCGGGCCAAGCTTCCAGGTCGTCGACCAAGTAACAGTGGATTTGTCCCTTTGAGCGACGTCCCCAGTAATTGATCCCAATTCTGAGCATCGATTCCATCTTCGACAGCCTGGCTTTGGCTGCGATCGCATCCAGATCGGTGTGAAGAATGAAATGGGTGGACCGAAGTTCACGAATCTGTTTTGGTTCCGCGGAACTCTCGCTGTCGTTCCCCCAACAGCTGGGCTGTTGCAGGAAAACGACCGTTAGGATAATCGGAATGTGAAAAAAAAACGATTTTCGTCTTTGATTAATACGGGGCCCCGTTCGCATCCAAGCAATTCTTTCGTCATGAGATTAAGTCAATGATGTGCTGCTTCAGCGGAATCTGCTCATGACGATAGACCGCGATCCAGGCGCAAATTTGCTTGCGGAAAGTAGCGAAATCTATCGACTCGGCTCGAGAATACGAACCTGCCTAGCCAGTTAGCGTTGTGACCGGACTGATGGTCCGCTCCACCGCAGCCAAAGAAATGGCATTGAACGCCTATTGTAGGTGAGTCTCTTCTATTCCTGTCCGCCGAAGTCTAAACCAGAGTCTCAACAACTACAAGGACAATTGTGCGCTGATTTCCTAATTGGTTTTGATTTGAACAACTATCTGGAGCGGCCGTCATTGCCTGTGCTGAGATCTTAACAATTGCGGATAGAAACGCCGCGTCAGATGATTCCTGCAGGAGTCCGTTGTGAGTCGTGCGAGGGAATGTTTTGACGTTTTAAGAGACAATCTGTGGCCGCTATTTATCTGAATCGAAGCGGGACAGTACAATGACCAAGGACTTACTGGACGAGGTAGACCATGAACCGCGATGAAGACAAAGAGTCGTCCTACGTTGCTTCATTCGAACTCGAGTTTCGTGAGCAAGAGGAGGTCGGGCGTCGAGCGACCTTAAACGACGAACAGCTTGCACCTCGCTCGGGTTATCTCGTGGAACTAGGCGGACAGCCAATCAATTTGGATTACGTCGAGTTTCGGATTCTGCGGTTTTTAGCAAAAACCCCTTATCGAGCTTACACGAAGAAACAAATTGTGCAGGCGGTGAGTAGCGAAGACCAACCGGTGGCCGAAGACGATATTGGGGCCCACATCACGTCGCTTCGCGGTAAGCTCGGTCTGTTTAGCGACTACGTTCAATCCGTTCCGCATGTGGGATATCGCTTTAAAGCGTAGCCGGCTGGGGCGTGATGCGAGTTTGACGCTTGTTTCGCCACGCTGTTGTCGCTCTCGGTTTGAGCGATGTGTCGCAAGCTTCCACCCGCTTCGGGTAACGATTTATTGTTTTGGCAAGCTAAATGCCATTTCGAAAACGTCAGCGCATCGGTGTATGGCGAGAATCTTCGGTTTTTTTCTTGAGTCTGATGGGGCGGGCCGCTTGGTGCGCCGTTGAAGTCTGAGCTCGCGATGGGAGAGACGGTAGTTCATCTCAGAAGTTTGAGGATGGTACGAGTCCGCAACCGGTTGGCGGTTTATCCTCTGTCCGCGGTGTTGCTGGCGACCTGGGCTCGAAATTCAGTCGGCTGAGTTGGCCGACTTATTCATGGGGCAAATCACCACTCACGGATGAGCGACGGCGTTTGGAAAAAATGAGGGGCCAAGCCCACAAGCTGAGGCAGCAGATCGCCAGGGTCCATGAAATGGGGGAGCTTAAAAACGCCAGCGGGGAATTCGATTTTGTCAGGCATTGAATGAATTTGTGTTCCAAGGCGCCACCTAAGATAATTCCTAACACGACAGGTCCGAGCGGCGCACCCAGGCGTTCGAGTAGGAACCCGAGGATTCCCATGACGAGCATCACCGTCACGTCGAAGTAACTCGCGTTCAACGAGAATGATCCGACGATGCAGAAGATGACAATGGCTGGGATCAAAATGTTTCGAGGAATGTGAACGAGCAGGGTGCCCGCTCGGATGGCGATCAGGCCGAGTGGGATTAGTAAGAGGTTTGCCAGAATGAAGGTGATGTAGATTCCAAACACCAAGACAGCTTGAGGTTTGGAGAGATCAAAGATGTCGGGGCCCGGTTGAATATTCTTCATCAGAAGCACGCCAATCGCGATCGCGGTGACCGAATCGCCGGGAATGCCAAAGACCAAAGCGGGGATCCAGGCACTTCCCAAGGCGGCGTTATTTGCTCCCGTGGCATCGGCGAGTCCTTCTTCAGAGCCTCGCCCGTATTTCTCTGGATGAGCTGAGAATCGTTTGGAGACCGCATATGAAATCCAGGCGGCGATGTCCGCTCCCGCTCCCGGCAGCATACCGATGAGCGAGCCGATCACACTGCTGCGAATCAACTGCGGTACACGGCGGATCGACATGGGGACGACGTACTTGATCACTGTCGAAATCGCGTTTTGGTCGTTGGTCGTACTTTCTTCGCCGTCGATTTCATCCGCCGGCCGGCCCAGATTGGAAGTGAGTGCGTTACGAAGTAACTCCGAAACCCCAAACAGGCCGATCATGGCGGGTATAAAATTGATTCCCGTAATCAGCTGATCAAAGCCGAAGGTTAATCGAGGTTCGCCGTAATCGGCTCCTAAACCGATCGTGGAGAGCAACAAGCCGATCAGCAACGCCAACGCTCCTTTGAGCCGTGAATCGTCGGAAACAACGGCTGCACAGGTGAGTCCTAGAAGGTAGAGCCAGAAATACTCGAAGCTCGAAAAATTTTCGGCAATCCGAGCAAGTAACGGGGCGGCAAAAATCAATACCAGCGTACCGAACAGGCCGCCGAAGACACTAAAGATCAACGAAATTCCCAATGAACGCCCCGTTTGGCCTCGTTGGGTTAACGCATAGGCATCTGAGGCATATGCGGCGGACGCTGGGGTACCCGGAATTCGAACTAGGGTCGCCGGAATATCGCCGGCGAAAATGCTACATGTCACCGTCGTCACAATAGCGGCGAGTGCTTGAATATCGGACAAGAAAAACGTTAATGGAACCATCAACGCCACCGCCATCGTCGCCGTGAGTCCCGGAATCGAACCCACGAAGATACCGTAGGCCGCTGACAATAGAATGATTCCCAAAACTTCCGGTGTCAGAATCAATTCCAACGCCGAGCTAAGTACTTCTAACATGTCACCATCCAAACCATCCGCGTGGCAACGGCACACGCAAAACGGTTGTGAAAAGCTGATAAATGCCCACGGTAAATGTGATCGCCAGCAAAATCGCCAGCCAGGGGCGAACTCCCATCCAGACACCGAGTCCGCACAAGATGACAAAACTGATAATCACAAAACCTACGGTTTCGGCAAATGCCGCGTAGAGCCCGATCGCCATCAGCACGAGCAGACAGCTGATCACGCCGTGCGGCGTGATTTGGAGTTTTTCTCTTTCGTCCCTGACGTCGCTCTTGTTGCGCGCGGATTGAATGACAATCCCGATGATTGTGGCTGCCATTAAGGCCACGATGATGTAGGGAAAGGTCATCGGGTTGAACGGATCCTCATTGACCGATTGCATCGCGTCACTTGTGAGTAACACGCCGAACTTTTGATCGGTCTCGCGCAGGAATTGATCCAGTTGAGCGCCCGTGCGATAGGTGTGGTCAAACCCTGATTTTTCCATGAATTCGGGGAAGGTTACGTCGGATACGGTCGTCTGACCGGCCACGATTCGATTCAATGCTTGCAGCAGCGTGCGTTGAACCTCTTTCGGTGTGCCTTTGGGAAGGGCCAGTGCCCGCCAGCCGCCCAGCGACCAGTCTGTTCCCTGTTCAGCAAAGGTGGGAACTTCTTCGTAGCCCTTCGCTCGTTCAGGCGACATTACGCCAAGCGGTCTTATTTTTCCAGCCTTATAGAGCGTTGCGGCTTCTGGCAGGCTGCAGCAGACCATATCAATGCCGCCACTAATCAAATCCTGTAAGGAGGGTCCGGATCCGGTTGACGATACCCAGACGACATCATCCGCGTTGAGACCCGACTCGATGAGCCAGCCTGCGATCGCCAAATGCCAGGCTCCTCCGGAGGAGGTCCCCGATGCCGTGAGCTTTTTCGGGTTTTGGCGAATGTCCGCTTCTAACTCTTCCAACGTTTGCCAGGGCGCGTCGGCGAGAACAAACAAAGCGGCATAGTCTTCGTTGACGGAGATCAAGGGTTCGCAAGAATCAACGTCTAATGAAGTCAAGCCGCTCCAATGCATCATGTTGAGCTCAAGTGTCGCCATTCCGATGGTGTAGCCATCGGGCCGAGCGTCCATCGCTCGGCTGTGACCGGTGACGCCTTTGCCCCCCGTCGCGTTAATGACGTTGACGGCCGTACCCAGTTCGCCTTCCAGATGTGCGGCCATGGTTCGTGACACACGGTCAGTGCCGCCACCTGCTGCCCACGGGCAAATCAGTAAGATTGGGCGATTGGGGTATTGATCCGTTTTGGAACAAGCACCAAGCAGAGAGACCGCTATCCCCAGAATCGTCACCCAAGTAAAGCGAATAAATTCGAATTTCGCCCTGCAACCGTTCATTAAGAGACGCCTCGTCAAGTTAGAAGAGTGCCTGAGGTTTGTTTCCTTTGGCCCGGATTATAACTCGCTGGCTACGACAGGTCATCTCCCTGTTTCGGCCAAATCTGTCATCACCCAATTCACAAGATGGAGCCGTTGCAACGCCCAATGGCTACTTGAAGAGCTCGTGATCGGCGTTGCCTCCGGCGATAAGGTAGGCCAGCAGGTCGTAGACGTGGCTTTCTTCGACGAGCGTGTTGAGCAATTGCTCGGGCATGGGGGAAAGCTTCGATCGGGAGATGTTTTCGATCGAAGCTTTGGCGATGATGGTGGGGTCACAGGTGGCAAGGGGATCTTCTTTAATCAGCAGCCTGTCTTCGCTGTCCTCGACGATTACCCCTCGTACGATCCGTCCATCGTCGATCTCGACGATCGCGGTCGCATACTTATCCTCCACTTTTTTAGAGGGGTGCATAATATGTTGGAGGATTTCGGTCGATGTTTTGTACTGCTCACTGATCTTCGTCAGCTCGGGACCGATCCGCCCGCCCTCATTATTGATTTTGTGACACGAGTAGCAGGATGCCTTGAGAAACATTCGTTGGCCATTTTCGAAGGATCGACCTTCGCTCAAGCGAGATAGGTTCTCAGACAACCGATCGTAGGTCCATTCCACAGTGCGAATGCCAAGTAATTCGTCGGCGGATGGTAAGACTGGGTACCTGGCAAAGTACTCATCGACTCGATCGACGACGACAATTGCACCATACATTTTGCTCCAGTGGCCCGGGAAAGTGCAGACGAACGCATAGGTGCCAAGTTGATCCGGAGCGACAAAAAACAGCGACTCACGATCATCTGGTTGAATCATGTTTGTTGCATGGAGAATTTTGTCCGACTCGGGAAGATAGCCACGTTCGATGGCATTCGCATCATTTTGCATGCGATCGGCCGCAATGCCGACCTCCTCGCGAGCCGCGGGCGAGTCAACGATTACCAAGTTGTGTGGCATGATGTCGTGATTTTCGAACACGATTTGCACGCCTTGTCCGGCCTGGAGCACGAGCACCGTTTGGTCATACCTCATTTGTTCTTCAATCGACTTGATGCGAATCGTCTTAACCGCCAGCCGTTTCAATTCGGATTCGATGACTGCTGCTTCATCTGATGGCAGGAGATTCGAAATGGTTTTTAATAGCTTCCGTGTATTCTGGGCGTTGGAGCTTGTTCGTTGGTTGAGTGGCATCTTTTCAAGGTGTTGTAGCAGACCTTTCGCGAGAGGTTGGTGTTGACCGGGAGTCCACCGGTCGCTGGAAATGTTGGTGATGGCTCGGATACAGGCGTCGGGGTGGGTGCCCTGTTGCACGAAAGTGCTGAATAGATCAAACGTGTCGCTACCTTGTTCATCCAATAACGCAGCCGCTTCAATGGCGGCACTTTGGATCTCGTTCGAGGGAGCGTTCTTGAGAAGTGGCTTAACCTGTTGGAACAGTTGTTCTCGGGATATCTCCGTCGGGAAATGCGGCACCGCACGAAGTAAATCCAACAAGATGGCGTTGGATTCTGATGCGAGTTGCCAGGCCTCAACCGTTGATTGGTCGGCGGCAACGAGTGCAGCCAGTGCGGCTTGACTGGTTACTGGGACTTTGGCTTCCATGCCGAGTCGTTGCAGAGCATCTCGATGTCTTATTAGGTCGGGGCTTGGCTGTCGTGGCAGTAAGCGGGTTAGATCTGCGAGTATGTCAAGTTGGTTTTCCGCCTGGGGATGGTTGTCGAATTGTTGGATCCACGGGAGGAGTTCCGCGACGGGATCTGTTTTGCGGATCTCGGCGAGTTTTTCGATCGCTTCGAGTCGAGCAGCCTCGGGGATCTGGGTGCGTTTCAAGAACTGGATGCAAACCGGTTCGGCCCGTTCAAATTGCAGTAATTCAGTGACATCGCGGGTTCCCAGATAGCGATCGGCGATGACAGGGTTGCGAATGAATCGCGGCAGAGGTTTCCGCTTCGCCAAATCATCGGCTTGCGTTCGTGCTCCCAGGCCGATGGTACCCAGGGTCATCAGGCAGCAGAGCAAGCAAAGCCAATGCGTGCTTGTGCGGGTCAACATCGCGAGCCTCTTTTGATGGCAAGTGACGGAGGGCAAGAAACTCGAATACAACTTCGCGCGTGCAGATGATCGCTCACTGGAGATAAGGATCCAGCGTGTCCATCGTTTCCTTTAACGTGTACTTTAAGTACGTGTCGTCGGGTTCGGCTAAGGACGAGAGGGCGATTTCGGCGGCGGTGATTGCCTGTTCATCTCGGAAGAAACTGCAGGCTCTGACTGCTTCCAATCGTACACGAGGGTGTTCGTCAACAGCTCGATCGGCCAGCAATCCGAGGGGATCGTCAAGTTGATCACGCCAATAGCAGAGCACTCGTGTGGCTGCTGCTCGTGCACGCGGTTCAGGTGAGTTCAGAACTTGTTGCAACAGTTGGTCGTCCACTTGGTTGTGGTGTTGCAGCACCCAAAGTGCTTCCAGTCGATGATGCTCGTAGTCCGGGTCAGCCGAATTCAATCCACTCAGCCAGTTCTTGATAGCGGCCGCCACCTCTTCAGTGTCGTGCAGACGTAATTCGAGACGAGCTCGATAGCGGGTTCGGTCTTCGGGTTCTTTGAGAAGGTCCAGTAATACCGGGGTGGGTTGACCCGCGATCTGGACCGGCTCTAATAATGGACGATCTTTGCAACTGATTCGCCAGATCCGTCCGTGCTCGTGGTCTCGACTCGGATCTCGAATCGAGTGCTGCATGTGTCCGACTAAAGCATTTTGCCAATCGCAAACGTAGAGAGCCCCATCCGGCCCAAACTGTAAGTCGACGGGGCGGAAATTGCGATCTTTGGATCGGACAATGAATTCAATTTCTTTCGCGTTGAACCCCGATCCATCATCGTTCATTTGATGTTGGTAAACCCCCTGTTCTCCAATGCAATTATTCAGCAAAAAGTTGCCTTGCATTTCTTCCGGGAAATGGCGGCTGGAAACAAATTCGCAACCGGCCGTGGGCCGAAAGCGTTTCTTGATGAATTGGTTCATTCCACGATGTTTGCGGTGATAGCCTACATGTCCGGAAAAGGCGGTACCGAAATAGTTGGCTCCGCCTGATGCGTCCGCGACAAAGTTTTGGCCCCAACGGTCGAATACATGTCCCCAAGGATTGGCGAAATTATAGGAGACGAAAACGTCGAGCTTTTCTGTGCGTGGTTCGTAGCGAAAAACACCCGAGTTTTTTAGTCGGACGGGCCCATGTGGGGTTTCAATCTGGCTGTGATGAAAGGTGCCTTCTTGGAAGTATAAAGCTCCGCCAGGGCCCCATTCGAAGGCGCTGATCGCGTGATGCGTGTCAGCTGAATCGAAGCCACGTAGCTGGCGAATGCGGAGATCTGCACGGTCGTCGCCGTCGGTGTCCCGCAAAAACAAAATGTCAGGTTGTTGAGCCACATAGGCCCCACCATCTGCCAACTCGAAGCCCGTGGGGACATGCAAGTCATCGGCAAACACAGTGCACTTGTCCGCTCGCCCGTCGTGGTCCGTATCCTCCAGGATCAACAGCTTGTCATTGACGTCTGTCTTTGGCTGATACTGAGGATAGGATGGCATGCAGACCACCCAAAGTCGTCCCTGGGCATCAAAGGTGAACTGGACTGGATTGGCGAGTTCCGGGAAATCTTGTTCGGAGGCAAAGCAATTGATTTCAAAACCCGGAGCTAATTCGAACTGTTCGATCGCTTGATCCGGACTCAAGTAATCGAGCTGTCCGGTTTTTCCTTGTTGTTCGATGTTGAAGTTGGTTTTGACGGGGATGAAATCAGGGGCGTTGCTGTCGTCGATCGTTTCGGCAACCGGCTGACCTTTGGCAACCGCCCAAATCCGTTGGTCCCGATTGGCCGTCATTGCATCAAGAATCTCCCGTTCCCGTTCCATCACGTCACGATTCGAGATGGATTTGTCGGGCTCAAAACGTAAATTCGAGCGACCCCCGTAAATGTAGAATCCATCGACAGCTCGATATCGATGCCACCACTGGAAGTTCTTTTCATCAATCTGGGCTTTCAATTTGGCGTTAATTGTGTCACTTGAGCCAGCAGCACCGAATAAGCCCTTGTCGAGGATTTTTGCCAACTGTTGATGGCCTGCGTCATTGAAATGCACTCCGTTGATGGTCAGTTGCTCGTCACCTTCAAGCATTTGCTGGCTCGGCGAAAATAAATCGACAAAACCGACACCTGTCTCAACCGCTACTTCTTTCATCGCTTCGGTGTACAGCCGCAGGTTTTCATTGATCGGAACGACGTCCGGACGATTCGAATCACCGAAATCTTCGTGGGCGTTCGGCGAGATCAGAACGATGCGCGGTGCCGCCTGGCCATCGAACTGCTTGCCTTGTGTTTGTGCGATTAGCTTTTTTAAATCGGCCTTGAACGAGACAATTCCCTCGGGGCCGGCAAATGCTTCCGTCGCGCCGAAGAAATAAAGAATCACCGAAGCAGAACTGTGTTTCAGATGGTCATCGGGGCTGCCAAAGTTCGCCGAGCGAGGACGCAGGAACGCTTCATCTGCCGGGAAGCAAAGGTTGCGAACGACCAGCTTGTGATCCGGGTAGCGTTGGTGTAAATGCGATTCCCAGTAATTAGCATGTTGGAGGCTTTCGCCCAATCCATTACCTACCAAACAAATGTGATCGCCTTTTTTTAGCTCTAAAGCCTCTGCGTGAACATGAGCCACCATGGCACTGGCCAGCCAGCTGACAACCAATAATCGGATTGCTTGTCCGTTCATCGTATCTCCATTTCTTAGCAGTGAAATTCTTGTCGAATTGAGTCGACCTGAAAGCTCGGAGGGAAGTGCCTTCCGCGACGATAATTGGCAGGGAGGGATGCGTGAGGCGAAGAAGGCTCGAAGATTGTCGATCGGGCCAACGACACCCCGGTTCGAAGTGGCAGGCTTCCCGCAGTATACAGCAAAAACGAGCCGTTGCCGAACGGGGAGTTCAGTTCAAGCAGTGAAACAGCCGAACACGATTGAATACCGATCAACGTCGGGGTGAGTTTACATCAGCCGGTGGCTGACGTACGATCCAAGCCTGGCTGGGTTGGGGATTCGTGCCCCTACGGCCCTGGTTCCCAATAATTGCGGACTTTTCCATTTGCATTTCTTGAGGTGTTCCCATGTCGATTAACCGTCGCAAATTCCTCTCAGCTTCTGTCGCCACGGCGACGGCTACATCGGTCGCGCTGGCTGGACAGCGACCTGCTGCTCATGCTGACGACCAGACGACCTCGACTCACCACCCAAATCCGATTGCTATTTCGTCATATTCTTTTTGGCGCTACAACGACGCCACAAAACTTCCGATTGAACGTTGTATCGATCTCGCGTCTGAGATGGGGTTTGATGGTTTCGAAGTATTGCATGTTCAAATGCAGGACGAATCAAACGGGTATTTGCAAAAGCTGAAACGTCGCGCGTTTGTCAATGGAATGTCGTTGTGCGGCTTTTCGACCCATCAGGGATTTGTCAGTCCAGATCCGGCAGTCCGCAAAAAAAACATTGACCATACACGCCGCTGTATGCAATTGGCTCACGAGATGGGAATTCCCACCATGCGAGTGAATACGGGACGCTGGCGGACGACGAAAAGTTTTGATGAACTGATGGCGAACAAAGGAATCGAACCTCGACTTGAAGGTTACACAGATGCCGAAGGCTTTGAATGGGTGATTGATAGTTTTGAGCAACTCATTCCAGACGCAGAAAAATACGGGGTTCTGATGGGACTCGAAAACCACTGGGGGCTGGGGCGGACGGCCGATGGGGTGTTGAAGATTGTCGACGCCGTTGACTCGCCTTGGTTGCAAGTCACGTTGGATACGGGGAATTTTTTTGAAAACCAGTTAAAGCAGTATCGTCAAATGGCGCCGAAGACGGTTTTTGTCCAAGCGAAGACTTATTACGGCGGGGGCAAATGGTACACGCTTGATGTGGATTACCCTGCCGTGGCAAAAATATTGCGAGAGCAGAATTATCGAGGTTTCGTTTCGTTGGAATTCGAAGGGAAAGACGATTATGAAACGGCTATTCCCCAAAGCCTAAAACTTTTGCGAGCTGCTTTTGCCTAATTATTTTGAAATGGCTTCAATTGATGCGACGCTGGGTTTCTTGCTAAACAATTAATATCAGATGGAAAGAAGTGCGGATGCCTTTATTTGGACGAAAAAAACGTCTCGTTGATTACGCCAGTTGTGCTGGCTGAGCGGGAAAGCTTCCCCAGGAGGGAATTGCACAGGTTGTGCAAGGATTGCCAAAGTTTGAAGATCCCAACTTGTTGGTTGGAGCGGAAGGTTTCAGTGATGCGGGGGCTTACCGATTGCGCGATGATCTACTGATCATTCAGTCGCTTGATTTTTTTCCACCGCTGGTGGATGACCCCTTCGTTTTCGGTCAAATTGCTGCCGCGAATTCTTTGAGCGACATCTATGCGATGGGTGCGAGCCCCACGACAGCACTTAACATTGTCGGGTTTCCAGACGATAAGCTCGAGCTCTCGATTCTTGGCGAAATATTACGGGGTGGTGCCGATCGGGTGCAACAGGCAGGGGCGGTGATTGTAGGTGGCCACACCGTTCGAGATACCGAAATCAAGTACGGTTTATCGGCGACTGGCGTCGTAACGCCAGATCAGATGCTGACCAATCAAGGTGCCAAGCCAGGGGACGAGTTGTGGCTGACAAAACCACTCGGTACGGGCTTCATTACGACTGCGTTCAAGATGAATCGTTGTCCCGAGCAAGTAATCCTTGCCGCCTGCGACAGCATGAAACGTCTGAATCGAATTGCGAGTGAAGCAGCGATTGCCTCTCAAGCCAACGCCGTTACCGACATCACCGGATTCGGGTTGGCAGGTCATGCCAGTGAAATGGCGCAAGCCAGTCAGGTTACGGTTTTACTGGAAAGTGCCCAACTGCCCGAATTGCCAGGGGCGGCAGAGCTGGCGGAACGGGGGAATCGGACACGCGCCAGTGACAGTAATCGCAGTTTTGCCGAACATCTGATGCGCATCGAAGGCAAAACCGATTCACTCAAGGTCGAGTTTTGTTTTGACGCACAGACTTCGGGGGGGCTCTTGATCAGTTTGCCCCCCGAACGGGCGTCTGGATTGCAGGAACAGATTGTGGCGAACGGTGAGCCGGAACCCGTACGGGTTGGCGAAGTTCTATCGCAAGGCGATGTGGCTTTGATAATTACTTAGTCAAAGCTGGCCATCATTTGCTGCGATTGAAAACTGGTAAAGGAAAATACCACTCGCTGTGGCCACATTCAGGGAGTCGGTTTTTCCTGCCATAGGGAGTGTGACCTGTCGATCCGACATCGCGATCCATTCAGCCGACAAACCGTAGCCTTCTCCGCCAAAAAGCAAGGCGGTACGGGACGCACGATGGAAGTTCATGAGAGTCTCCGCGCTTTTGTCGAGTACGGTTGCGACAACTTGATAGTTGGTTTGCTCTCTCAGTTGTTGCAAATCTTTAGTTAGGTTGACGGCCGTGCGAATGGGGAGGCGGAATACGTTGCCCATCGAGACGCGCACGACTCGACGTGAATAAGGATCTGCTCCCGTCGGGCCTAGCAGCATGCCGGTGGCTCCAAACGCTGTCGCATTGCGAATGATTCCCGCTAAATTCGTCGGATCGCCAATTTCTGGGCAGACGACGATGAGCGAGCTAGAGCCCTCGCCTGTCAGCGAGAGCAGGGACGGTTCAGGGGGACGGCGGACGCTCGCGACTTGCCCGCGGTGAAACTCAAAGCCGACGATTTGACTCAACAGCTCGTTCGCTGCCACATAAATTGGCAGTGAACAGGGCGTTGACTCGTCGAGTTCCTCGACATACCGCTCATCGGTCAAGATTGATTCTAAGCTGAATTGGCTGGTGATCGCTCGTGCGACCGCCAACTTACTCTCTGCGATGAAGGTGTTGAACGGGCGGGATGACTTGCGATTTAGGTGGCGATACCGTTCTACGCGGGGGTCGGCAACTTCGCGGATCCTGAATTGTGGCATAGGGCGTTGGCGTCTGATTCCCGAAGTATTCGGTTCCGTTGGCGATTTTCAGCTCAGCAGCGTGCCAGCCCTCAGATCGGCTCCAACGGAAGGCGCATTTTGACTCTTACAAATCAAAGAATGGCTTTGACGGGGGTTAGCGTGCCAGCTTCTGTTGGGCGCCGCCGACATATTGGTCAAAGATGCTTTTTTGCTCGCTTAATCGCTTCGCAACTTCATGCGGTTTGACGTCGCCCCTGGCTTCCAGCAATAGCCAACCGTCGTAATTCATTTGCACGAATAGTTCCACCAGTTCGGCGAATGGATAATCCTTGTTCTGCAAGGCTCGGATGTGGGCCGTCTGTCCAAAGTAGTCCTTGACGAGATTAAAATTGGCTCGAAGTCCTTTGCCTTGTAAATCCTGTCGATTTGAATTCCAGCAGGTACGCACATTTTTGTGGTTGGCGGCTTTGATGACCGCAGCATGGATCGGAATTTCGGAAAAGCCACCGTGGATTTCCAGCCGGATTTCTTGGCCATGTTCTGCCCCGAAATCTCCCAATTCGTGCAGTGCCGCGCCGACTTGGGCCAGTGTTTGTTCGTGGGGTACGTCGTCATGAAAGCGATCGCCTTTCACTTTGACCCCCGATCCCCCCACCTGTTGGCTTAAAAGGATGAAATCTTTGGTGGCCTGGATTGCCGCCTTGACCTTCGCAGGATTCCGGTCATCGTACCGCTCGTTGCTGCCCATACCGACGAGGGTTACCGGGCTATCGGCCAGTCTCGCTTTCACCTCGCGTCGCTGTGGCGGAGTCAGGTCCCGTTCCACACCATGCCGGTGAGTTGTACGAAGTTCCAAGCCCAGAACCCCGCTCTGTTCGCAGACTTCGATCAGCTCGGGCAGCGTCAGATCCTTACCCCAGAGATAGGTTACCAGCCCGAGTCGACACTTGTCGCCGACGGCGGCCTGTGCGCGATTCGAGAGCATAACGGGCAGAGCGGCCGCACCCAGGAGGGCAGACGATTGGCGTAAAAAGTGCCGTCGATGATACGACATTGGGGCGGAACTCCTCATGGATCGGTCGGAAGCGGTGATGGGCACCATCATAACCGACGATCCTGGGAATTCCACACAGATCACGAGGATGTTGCGGCCAAAAGGCTACGCTGCTAGGCGCCGAGGCTCGGAAATTCGCCGGGGCTCCGATTCCATCAATAGATTGGTGCGTCGAAGCATGTTCCCCTCGGCGTCGTAGTACTGAATGATACCAATATCAATCAGCCACATCGCCATCAGATCGGCGATTCGATAGGAACGGGCACAAAGACGGCCGTCATCAATCCTGACGGTTTCATTGACGTCACACAGGGTCATCTCACTAATGCCTAATTCGAGAAAACCATGGTGGACGATCTCTCTTACTTCTGCTGCATCCGGGCAGATTCTCATCGCAACCTCCTGTTGCCGTTATCGATTGTCCGTCGCTTCGATCGCAATTTACCCAGAACGGAAAGACGGTAAAAGCCGAATCGCTTGCCAACGCCAAAGTTCTCGTGATTAATGACTCGGCGGTGATAGCAATGCTGCTGCCTGCGTCGGTTGACGTTGGCCAACGAAAATACGGGCCCTTCGCATCCATGCGATTCACAAGTGTGAGCCGAAACTCACTCGGGTAAAGCCCCTTCTACGAACAGTAATCGTTATCGGTTCGTGGGGCTGCTGGACCGTGAGAAATCGGTTGGGTGTTTGTTTCAACCGATTGTCGGGGACGCGTAAAGTGAAACGATGGAAACCGTTTGCCGAACTGCAACGACGAGCGATCTTTTGCCGGCGGCCTTAGTGAGCGGCCAACGCCTGGTTGATCGCCACCGAGGTCTTGCCAGTCAGGCTGCTGTGCCACGCGACTTTGCCGTCTTTTCCCACGACAATTTCGGTCGGATACACTTTCACTTCCAAATCTTCGATCGCCTTGACCGCACCGTAGGCATTGGGCCAGGGGATGCCATTGTTCTTGATAAACGTTTCGCTCAATTGCAGCGAACTGGCATCTTCTGGGGTAAGTCCGATAAAGACGACGTTCGGGTTTTCTTTGAATTCTTGATAGGCCTGAACCAGGCTCTGTGCCGACTCGTGGCAAGCGCCTCACCAGTAAGCCCAAATATCGATCACGACGACCTTGTTTTTCAAATCGGCCGAACTGGGGCCGGGGCCATTGAGCCAGCCTTCCGGCAGGATGGGGGGCATCGTTTCCCCGACGGCCAGCGGCGCGTCGGGCGATGGAGCCACAGCTGACGGAGCGCAGCCAGTGTTACTGACAATCCACGCGAAGAGCAGCAAGGTCAGCGAACGGGTGTGTTTCACGGGTGTCCTCATTCGTGTTTTGGGGAAGCGGTGGTTAGGAGACGAACTCGAATCTCTGCTCGATTGTACAGGATCGATGGGTGCCGACGAATCTCGAATCGGGTGGGGCAAATAAAAGCGAAAAGCTCCGAACTTAGCTTGCTGCTACGGTCAACACTTCACTGTAACCCGGATAGGTCACAGCGTGTGGGAAGTCGTCTGTGCCTGCTGCACCAAACCGACCTTGTTTGTCGAGGGCGATAAAGTTGATTGCTAGTTCCTTGCCTTTGGGTTCATTCGCGGTCAACCGCGAGATCGCTTTTTTGCAGGCTTCTGTTGGGTGAAGCCCTTGTCGCATGAATTCAACGATTAAAAAAGAGGCGCAATATCGCATGACGTTTTCACCGATGCCGGTCGCACCGGCTGCGCCGACTTCGTTGTCCACATAGAGTCCGCTGCCGATGATCGGAGAATCACCGACTCGGCCAGGCAGCTTGCCGCCCAAGCCGCTCGTGGAACAGCCGCCGGATATCGTTCCATCGGCGCCGAGCACGAGCACAGTGATCGTATCGTGGTTGTCAGGGCCGCCAGCTGGAGCCTGTTTTGGCTTGGGATCGCGGTCGCGTTGACGCCATGCTTTTGCCTGTTGGGGGCGTTTGGAAATGTCGACCGATTCAAAACCCTCCTCCAGAGCAAACCAGCGAGCTCCGTCGCCGGCCAAAAGGACGTGTGGGGATTTGTCCATCACACGGCGGGCAACGCTTATCGGATGTTTGAAGCCTTCGATCGCTGCGACGCCCCCGGCTGTATGTCCCGGGCCATGCATGATGCAGGCATCTAGCTGGGAAAAGCCCGCGGCATTGGGCGTGCCACTCAGGCCAACCGATGAATTGCCGGAATCTTCGATCACTCGAATGCCTTGCTCGACACCATCGAGCGTCGAACCGCCGTGCAGAATGGTATTGAGTGCCTTGTCGTTGGCCTGTTTGCCGAATTTCCAGGTTGAGATGATTAACGGACGTTTGTTTGTTTGCTGATCTGCCGACACGCTCCCCGATAACATTGCACCACCTGTGAGAAAAGCTGCACTACGCAAAAAATGACGTCTGTCGACCATTCTTGTCCGTATCCTCTCGTGTTAATCCGCAGGAATTCCTCTCCCTCTACTTTGTACTGTAGCCATTAGCAGCTGTCATCCAACAATTCTTAAGCGGTCGCTGCTCAATCCGTCGATCGATGCAGATTTTGGCTGCTCGAAGCCCGATTAGCCAAGCTTTTGGTCCGAACCGGCACTCGTTTGCGCTTGGGTTCCGCCGCTGGGGAGACGTTTCAGCCACCGAATCATCGGTTGGGGTCAAGCTTTTATCCTCTCCGGGCCGTGTGCTTGCCGGCAGCCGTATCGCGTCGCTTTTATTTGATTTCCGAATTTGATGCGCAGGCCCCGTCTTAATGGGCCCCGTCTTAATGGGCCAGCTACCGATTGCTCTGGAAACGCCAATTGTCCGGGCGGTTGGATTGTCGGGAGTTCGTCTGTGGGCTTTGCAGCGGATCCTTCAACAGTCTCATCTCAAGAGCTTCTTCATTGATTCTCAGTCTGGCGGACTTAGGGCTATTTCTGCTCGTGATGATGGGGATTTGTGTTGTTGTTTGACCGCGAGCTGACGGGCTTGCTTGGGGATTCTCGGGGCAGAATGCCGATCGCGGTTGAAATGGCGATTCGTTTTCGGGGTTTAGAAGTCGATTTTTGATTGTCGTTTTGGTTGTTCCGAACTCTTTCATGGGGCGCCCTCAGGTCTCAACTTGAATTTTTTGATCAGTTTTTTGTCTTTCTTACAAGTCGCTTGCTGGCGATGCTAACGGCAGCCGCCAGCGATCTTTTGCGTTCTCGCGGTAGCAACGGTGAGGGTAGGTTAGAGCTGCTATATAAGCATAGTATTGGTGTTGGCGCTCACGGGCGAGAGCCAAATTGACCGCTCTCCCATTAGGTAAAGTGGCGCGATCGAATCAGTTTGCGTAAACGACAGGACGGCGGTTTGTAAAAAAATCGCAACAGGGATATAGACGAGCGTTTACATCTTCCGATAGACTATTCGCTTCGCCAGTTGGGAAAGCAATGGAGCTATCCGAATGGAAAGGAGTGTGACCCAGTTTGACGTGTCACTAGCGTGATCGTCAGCGGGTTCTTCGGTCGCTTGTCTTGGCATGCACCACGCACCCCTTGAAGCTTTGTTTTCGACAGCCCTTGACGGCTTTCGAGCAAAGGGATAAACTCCGGGACTTCACCCCAGCGGTGAGACGACAACGGGTCAGCTTTGGTTGGCTCGGGACTGCTTCGGCAGTTTTGATCCTTGGCAATTTGGTTGTGGTAATTGGCATCTAAAAGATGTCGGCTGAGTTTTATGCTCATGAAGACTTTGGTCAGATTGAGTGGTAAAGCGAAGTCGACTCTCCACGAGTGTCTGGACCAACTTTTGAAGGGCGAGAGCCTTGCAAGATGTTGGACAGATTCTTTTGAAAAAAAAATCGTTGCGACGTTCCAGCTTGCTTGCAAGTTGGAACGAGTAGAGTGTGGCCTTCAGGCTTTCTCATGCGAGTCTTTGGACTCGAGTGTTGAATGTTTGTGGTCAAGCTACTAAGGGCGCACGGGGGATGTCTTGGTGTTAGGAGGCTTTGAAGGGCGTGGAAGTCTGCGAAAAGTCCGGGGGAGTTGACAAACGAGCGATGATCCTGGAATCCCTGAACTGGCTTGTACTGAATACATAGGTATGAGTAGCTAACCCGGTGAACTGAAACATCTAAGTAACCGGTGGAAAAGAAAGAAAAATCGATTCCGTCAGTAGCGGCGAGCGAACGCGGAATAGCCTAAACCGTGGGGATTTTCCTCGCGGGGTTGTAGGGCCTCATGAAGGAGTTACAAAACGATCTGCTAGTAGAATGTTCTGGAAAGTTCAACCACAGAGGGTGACAGTCCCGTAAACGACAGCTGTATCGTCTCCGTTATTATTGAGGTTCCTGAGTAGGTCGGGTCACGTGGAACCCCGACTGAATCTACGGGGACCATCCCGTAAGGCTAAATACTCCCTAACAACCGATAGTGAACTCAGTAGGGTGACTGAAAGATGGGAAGAACCCCTGCTAGGGGAGGTTACTGAACCTGAAACCGTGTGCCTACAAGCGGTCGGAGCACCATGTCTTCGGACGGTGTGACGGCGTGCCTTTTGCATAATGATCCGGCGAGTTACCGTCACTGGCTTGGTTAAGGCCTTCCGGGCTGAAGCCGTAGGGAAACCGAGTGTTAATAGCGCGAAATTGTCAGCGGTGGTAGACGCGAAACTGGGTGATCTACCCATGGGCAGGGTGAAGCGCGGGTTATACTGCGTGGAGGCCCGAACACACTTAGGTTGAAAACTGAGGTGATGACCTGTGGGGAGGAGTGAAAGTCTAATCAAACCCAGAGATAGCTCGTTCTCTCCGAAATAGCTTTAGGGCTAGCCTCAAGCCACTACGTACCGGGGGTAGAGATACTGAATTGGATGGGGGTCCTTACCCGGATACCCCACTGAACCAAACTCCGAATACCGGTACGATTATCTTGGGAGTCAGTCCACGTGGGATAAGCTGCGTGGTCGAGAGGGAAACAACCCAGACCGTCGGTTAAGGTCCCGAAGTCATGCTCAGTCACTAAGGAAGTTGAGTTGCCGTGACAGCCAGGATGTTGGCTTAGAAGCAGCCACCATTTAAAAAGTGCGTAACAGCTTACTGGTCGAGCAATTCTGCGCCGATAATGAACGGGAGTAAGCATGACACCGAAACCGCGGATTCAGTGATTCTTCGGATGATCTGAGTGGTAGGAGAGCGCTGTACGTCAGATACAAGCCGTACCGAAAGGAGCGGTGTCGGGGCGTACAGGTGATTATGCCGGAATGAGTAACGATAAAGCAGGTGAGAATCCTGCTCGCCGAAAGCCTAAGGTTTCCTGGGGAAGGTAATTCCGCCCAGGGTTAGCCGGTACCTTAGTCGAGGCCGAAAGGCGTAGACGATGGATAGCAGGTCAACATTCCTGCGCCACAAGTGTGGACCGATGGAGGGACGGCGTCTGTAAGGTGAGCGGTACGACTAGAAATGTCCGTGGGCTCTTTCAAGACAGGGGATAGGAAAATCCACCCCGCACGTCAAGGAAGAGTACCGACTGCGTTTATGTTCAGGAAGTCATCTGAAAGACGTCCAAGAAAAGCTTCTAAGGGTTGAAGCACTTGTGACCGTACTAAAACTGACACAGGTAGGCGAGACGAGAAGTCTCAGGCGCTCGGGAGAACGGTGGTTAAGGAACTCTGCAAAATGGCCCCGTAAGTTCGCGATAAGGGGTGCCCCTGGTGGTTCACGCTGCTGGGGGTCACAGTAAATCGGCTCCTGCGACTGTTTATCAAAAACACAGGTCTCTGCTAACACGTAAGTGGATGTATAGAGACTGACGCCTGCCCGGTGCCGGTAGGTTAAGGAAGCGGGTTAGCTCTTCGGAGTGAAGCTCTCGACCGAAGCCCCGGTAAACGGCGGCCGTAACTATGACGGTCCTAAGGTAGTTTATCTGCCCATTTGTTGAGCAATCTTCAAATAGTCCTTGGCTATATGCTGGAAAGTCTGAGTATCCGACGGTACTCGAGAATTGGGGACGGGTTCGCCCGTATTCAGTTGTCAGTGAAAATCCGTTCGGTGCAGATCATCAGCAGGAAACCAACGTTGTAAGCGAAGATTCGTCTTCGGTTACGATTAGTAGGATCCTCAGAGACTGTACGCCAAGCATCCAGTCAGCCCTCGCGTTGAACAATTCGTTGTTCGTCGGTTGGGTAGGCGGGATGAAGAGCCAGTCCGAGCTGCATGGCGACATGCAGAGATTGGCAGAAATGTCCAATCCACCTCACTGCGTACATCCACCCGCTTGGTGGTTGTGTCTATCCCTTCTGAAGCGAGATGAACGCGTTTCAGCGAGAAGGTAGCAGATCGAGGTAGTAACAAACTGAGCGAAGTTCCTTGTCGGGTAAGTTCCGACCTGCATGAAAGGCGTAACGACAGGAGCACTGTCTCAACCACCGACCCGGTGAAATTGTAGTCGTGGTGAAGATGCCACGTACCCGCGGTTAGACGGAAAGACCCCGTGAACCTTTACTGTAGGCTGATATTGGGCTGAGGTATGTTTTGTGTAGGATAGGTGGGAGGCTTTGAGACGGAAGCGCCAGCTTTCGTGGAGCCGTCCTTGAAATACCACCCTGGATATGCTTTATTTCTAACGCTGATCCCGTGAAACCGGGCAGCGGACAGTGTCAGTTGGGCAGTTTGACTGGGGCGGTCTCCTCCCAAAGAGTAACGGAGGAGTGCAAAGGTACCCTCAGCCTGGTTGGCAATCAGGCGTAGAGCGCAAAGGTAGAAGGGTGCTTAACTGTGAGACTCATCAGTCGAACAGGTGCGAAAGCAGGTCTTAGTGATCCGGTGATCCCGTATGGAAGGGTCATCGCTCATCAGATAAAAGGTACTCCGGGGATAACAGGCTTATCGCTTCCGAGCGTCCATAGCGGCGAAGCGGTTTGGCACCTCGATGTCGGCTCATCACATCCTGGGGGTGAAGAAGCTCCCAAGGGTTTGGCTGTTCGCCAATGAAAGTGGTACGTGAGCTGGGTTCAGACCGTCGTGAGACAGGTCGGTCCCTATCTGCCGTGGGC